>JAKAXN010000299.1 GCA_021816565.1 Actinomycetes bacterium | reverse complement strand
GCTCTTCCCAGCCGTCGATACCGTTGGTGGACACCGGTTCCTCCCGTCTTGTCCGGTTGATGTCATGGGGGTTCGCTCCTTCTAATACCCCCGCCGCGCGCGCCGGAACCCCCGCCTAGCCGGCCCGGTAGCGCTCCGCATCGGCCCCCCGCAGGGTCATGCCGTGGCCCTCGACGGTGTCGTCGACGAGCAGGGCCCCCGCCTCCACCGGGGGGATCCCGTCGAAGAGGAGGGGGTCCAGGCGGGCGTGGTCGTGGAAGTACTCGACGTGGCGCAGGTTGGCCACGGCGGCCGCCACCGGGGCGTGGATGTTCGGGCCGCAGTGGGCCGACACCTCCAGGCTGTGGGCCGCGGCCAGCGACGCCGCCGCCAGCCAGCCGGTGTAGCCGCAGCACCGGGTGGCATCCATCTGCAGGCAGTCGACGGCCCCGGCTGCGATCATGGGGGCGAAGTACTGCAGGTGGTAGCCGTACTCGCCGGCCGTCACGTCAGCCGGGACCTGGTCGCGCACCTCCCGCAGGCCGTCCAGGTCGTCGGAGGAGACCGGCTCCTCGAACCACTCGACCCCCGACTCGTCGAACATGGCCCGCCCCACCCGGACGGCCTGCTTTCGGGTGTAGGCCCCGTTGGCGTCCACCATGACCCCCACCCGGTCGCCGACCACTTTGCGCAGCAGCCGGATCCGGCTGAGGTCGCGCTCCACGCAGCGGCCCCATGACTCGCCGATCTTGATCTTGCAGGCGCCCGCTCCCAGGTCCTTCACCCAGTGCTCCGCCTGCTTGCGGGTGGTGGTGTCGTCGTAGGTGGTGAAGCCGCCGCTGCCGTAGATCGGCACCCGGTGCCGGTGGCGGCCCAGCAGGCGCGACACCGACATCCCGAGGAGGCGGGCTTTGAGATCCCACAGGGCCACGTCCACGGCCGAGACGGCGTCGGCGCCCACGCCCGGGCGGCCCAGGTTGCGGCACTGGCGGACCATGGCCTCGTTGGCGGCCCCGACGGCCATCGGATCCAGACCGGTCACCACGCTCGCCAGCTTCTTGGTGATGAGGGTGTGGCAGGCCTCGGATCCGTAGGTCCAGCCGGTGCCGGTGTGGCCCCCGGCGGTCACGAGCGCCACCACGACGGTCGTCTCGGACCAGCTCAGGGTGCCGTCCGCCTCCGGCTGGTCGGTCGGCACCTTGTAGACCCGGGCATGTACCGATTCGATGGGGCAGTCCGTGCCGGCTCCTCGCATACCTGCCCGGTACCCGGGCCCGGGCCGGCCAAACGCCCCGGGCGACCGAGCGCCCCGGGCCGGCGGGCCCGGGGCGCTCAGGTCATGCGGCGGGGTGCAGGACCACCTTCGTCCAGCCGTCCTGGCGCTCGTCGAAGCGCTTGTAGGCGTCGGGCGCCTCCTCGAGGCCCAGTTCCTGCGAGACGATGGCTCCCGGCCGGGCCCGGCCGGCGATGATCATGTCCCTCAGCTCC
Source organism: Actinomycetes bacterium (assembly GCA_021816565.1). Next base: position 4,416 of record JAKAXN010000299.1, on the reverse strand, counting down.
CGGTTGTACCTCTTGACCGGGCACTGCCCGGTGCCCATGCGCTGGCCCTTGGTGAAGAACGTCCCGTAGTCGAACGCCACCCGGCCCTGCTTGGCGTTCTCGTTGGCCGCCCCCTCGTCCTGGGGCATGTACACCCCGACCACCCCGATGGCCCCGGTGGTGCGCACCACCTTGACCAGGTTGTCCAGCACCAGCTCCGGGTGTTCCTCCCCGGTCGGGTCGTGGGCCTGGTATCCGACGGCCTCGACGCCGCGGTCCACCATGTCGCCGTTGGCGTCGAGGATCTGCTCCACCGGATCCCCGGCCGAGAAGTCGATGGGCTCGGCACCGAACTCCTGTCCGAGGCGCAGGCGGTCCTGGTGGAAGTCCACGAGGAACACCCTCGACGCCCCCCGCAGAACGGCGCTGTGGGCGGCCAGCAGGCCCACCGGGCCGGCGCCGAACACCGCCACCGTGTGCCCGGGGCGTACGTCGGCCAGCTCGCAGCCGTGGAACGCCGTCGGGAAGATGTCCGACAGCATGGTGAAGTCCATCTCGTGCTCGTCGCCGGGGGGCAGCTGCAGCAGGTTGAAGTCCGCGAAGGGAACCCTCAGCTGCTCCGCCTGGCCGCCCCGGTAGGGGCCCATGTTGGCGTAGCCGTAGGCCGCCCCGTCGACTCCCTCGGTCGGGTTGGTGCGCAGGCAGAACGAGGTCCAGCCCTTCACGCAGTTGTCGCAGGAACCGCACGCGATGTTGAACGGCACCGACACCCGGTCCCCGACCTTGATCCTGGTGACCCCGGGCCCGACCGCCTCGACGACGCCCATGTTCTCGTGGCCGAGGACCTTGCCGTCCTCCACGGTGGTGCGACCCTCGTACATGTGGAGGTCGGACCCGCAGATGTTCGTGCTGGTGATGCGCACGACCGCGTCATTGGCGTCTTCGATGCGCGCCTCGTCGACGTCCTCCACGCTGACCGAGTGCGGCCCTCTGTAGACCAGTGCCTTCACCGCTTGTTCCTCCCGTCCGCCTGGTGGCATCCGCCCCGACGCAGTCGCGCCCGGCCCGGTTACTGCCCATAGGTCCAGGGGGGTAAACGGGCCGCCCCGGGCAGGGCTACGGTGACGCCGATGGGTACAGGTCAGACATGAGCGTCGCCGTCGAGACGGAGCGGGAGTTCAAGTTCGACGTCGATGCGGAGTTCGACCCGCCGGACCTGCGGCCCGTGGTGGGCCGCACCGTCCGCCTCCCCGAGGTCGAGCACCGCACCGCCTATTTCGACACCGCTGACCACCGGCTGTGGGACTGCGGCATCACCCTGCGGCACCGCCTGCCCGCCGGGTCCGACGGGGCGGCGGGCAAGTGGACCCTCAAGCTGCCCGAGGGGGACCACCCCGACGGCAACGCCGCCGGGTCGGCCCCGTCTTCGCGCTCGGAGCTCACCTGGGAGGGCCCGATCGGGTCGGTCCCCGATCCGGTCCGGCGGATACTCGCCGGGGTGGTGCGCCGGGCCCCGCTGGCGCAGGTGGCCGAGCTGCACGCCACCCGCCGCCGGCTGCTGCTCCAGGAGCCCGACGGCGACCGGCCGTGGGCGGAGGTCGACGACGACCTGGTGGAGGTGGCGTCGGGACCGACCGCCGGTCGCCGCTTCCGTCAGATCGAGCTCGAGCTGGCCTCGGGCGTGGAGGCTCCCGACGGGCAGGTGGACTCGGTGATCTCGCTGATGCGCGACGCCGGGGCCGGTCCCGGCGGCGGCTCGAAGCTGGGTGCGGCGCTGGGGCTGGCTGACCGGCCGGCCGCCCCGGCCACCCGCCCGGCCCGGTCCGCTCCCATGTCGGAGGTGGCCCGTCACATCCTGTCAGCCGACCTGCACGTCCTGATCGAGTGCGACCTCGAGTTGAGGCGGGTCTTCGAGGACGACGGTACCGCCGACGTGGAGCTGGTGCACCGGGCCCGGGTGGCCACCCGGAGGGTGCGCTCGCACCTGCGCACCCTCGACCCTCTCCTCGACCCGGTGTGGGTGGGCCACGTCCGGGGGGATCTGCGGACCCTCGGCCAGGCCCTGGGCCGGGCCCGCGACGCCGACGTGCTGCTCGAGCGCATCCGGGCCCACACCGATGCCGAGGACGCCGCGGGGGTGGAGGAGCTGGTCCACCTGGTGTCCGCCGACCGGGCCCTGGCCATGCGCGAGCTGGCCGCCTTCATGGCCGGCACCGCCTACAGCGACCTGCTGGATCGCCTGGGCGCGGCCGCCTCGAACCCGCCGCTGTTCAGCCATGTGCACGACGACCCCGCCAGCCTGCCCGCCGGCCGCACCCTCCAGGACCTGGTGCGCCAGCGCTGGAAGCGGGTCACCACGAGCGTGGCGGACATGCCGGCCCGGCCCCACCCCGAGGAGCTGCACCAGCTCCGGATCCGGGCCAAGCGGCTCCGCTACGCGGCCGAGGCCGCCGAACCCTACGTGGGCCGGTCGGCCCGCCGGGCGGCCCGGGCGGCCAAGCGCCTGCAGGACGTGCTCGGGGAGGTCCACGACGCCACCGCCGCGGTCACCTGGCTGCGGGAAATGGCCAGCCATCCCTCCATCAGCCCCGGCGCCGGCTTCGTGGCCGGGCGCATCGCCGGCCGGGCCGAGGGATCGGCGGCGGTGGCGGCGGCCCGCTGGCGTCGGACGGCGCGCCGCATCGGGACCAAGAAGCTGCGGGCCTCGTTCGGCTGACCCGGCGCTGACCGGGCCCGCCCGCATGGGGCTGACCGGCCCGGGGCCGGCGGCCCGCGCGCGTGGGGCTGATCAGAGGGTTCCGGCGTCGAGGCGGTCGAGGACCTCGGTGGCCCGGCGCCGGACCTCCGCCATGTCGCCCAGACGCTCCAGGTTGCGCACGGCCGGGCGCATCCGGTGGTTGCGGGCCAGTTCCGCCCGGTTGGTGTCGAGGAAGTGCCAGTACAGGGTGGTGTAGGGGCAGGCGACCTCCCCGGTGCGCTTCTTCGGGTCGTACCGGCATCCCCGGCAGTGGTCGCTCATCCGGTTGATGTACGCCCCGCCGGCGGCGTAGGGCTTGGTGGCCATGCGGCCGCCGTCGGCGTGGAGGGCCATGCCGATCACGTTGGGCAGCATCACCCACTCCGCGCCGTCGATGAAGCTGGCCCACATCCATTCCACCAGCTCCGCCGGGCTGATCCCGGCCAGCAGCCCCAGGTTGCCCAGGATCATCAGCCTCTGGATGTGATGCGCGTAGGCGTGCCTGCGAACCGACCCGAGGGTCGTGGCCAGGCACCGCATCGAGGTCTGCCCGGTCCGGAACGCCGGGGGCAGGGGGCGCCCGGCGCCGAAGTGGTTGGCCGAGCGGTACCCGGGCATCCACAGCCAGTAGACCCCCCACACGTACTCCCGCCACCCCAGGATCTGGCGGAGGAACCCCTCGGCCGAGGCGATCGGGACCCCGCCGGCGCGGTAGGCGTCGTCGACGGCGTCGCAGACCTCGCCCGGCAGGAGCAGCCCGAGGTTGAGGTAGGGGCTGAGGAGGCTGTGGGCCAGGTGCCAGCTCCCCTCGAGCATCACGTCCTGGTGGGGCCCGAAGCGGGGGAGCACCGCCTCGACCACGTGGCGCAGCCGGGCCAGGGCGGCCCGCCGGGTGGTGGCCCACGTCCCGGCCGGGGCGTCGCCCACCGCCAGGTCCGGCAGGCCGTCGACCAGGTCGCGGTCCGACCGGTCCAGCCCGGTGGCCTGGGGTTGCGGCCACGACACGGCCTCCCCGGGGGCCGGCCGGCGGTTCTCCGAATCGAAGTTCCACCGCCCGCCCGCCGGCTGGTCGCCGTCCATCAGGTAACCGGTCTCCGCCCGCCGCCACCGGTAGAAGTCCTCCATCCGCAGCCGGTTGCGCCCCGCCGCCCACCGGGCGAAGTCCTGGTAGTGGCAGAGGAACTGATTGGAGCGCACCACCTCGACGCCGTGGTGGCGCAGCACGGCCAGGCCGTCCCAGGAAGCCGGCTCGCTGGCCCGCACGGCCGGGGGGTTGAACCGTCGCCGGTGCTCCTCCAGGCCGGCGCTCAGGCTGGGCGCCCGCCGGTAGTCCACCTCGAAGCCGGACCGGCGCAGCTCGTCGGCGAAGGCCCTCATGGCGGCCAGCACCAGGTGCAGCCGCTGCCGGTGGAACGCCTTGGAGCGCAGCTTGGCCTCGCTCTCCACCATCAGCACCCTGGTGCGGCCCGGCTCCGCCTCCGCGAGGGCCCCTATGGAGCGGTTCAGCTGATCGCCCAGTACCCAGACCGTCTCCGCCGCATGCACCGGGCGAGTATCGGGCCGCGGCGCCGGCTACGCCAACCCCGGCTCGGAGCGGCGGAGGGCCGGAGTGTAACCTTGCGGGCAATGGCCGAAGACGTCGTTCTGGAAGCGGATGAACAGGGGTCGTGCACGATCGTGCGGGCCACCGGGTTCCTCGA
>JAKAXN010000298.1 GCA_021816565.1 Actinomycetes bacterium | reverse complement strand
CGTGGGTGGCCGAGGTGGTGCTGGTTGACGACGGGTCCACCGACAGCACCCTCGAGGTGGTCCGCTCGGTGTCGGACCCCCGGCTCAAGGTGTTCCCCCAGCCGCACAACCAGGGCAAGGGGGCGGCCATCCGGCGGGGCTTCAAGGAGGCCACCGCGGACTTCGTGATCATCCAGGACGCCGACCTGGAGTACGACCCGGCCGAGTACGGACGCATGGTCCACCACCTGGTCTCCGGCGACGCCGATGCCGTCTACGGGTCCCGTTTCGTGACCGACCGGCCCCGGCGGGTCCTGTACTACTGGCACTCGGTGGGTAACCGGCTCCTGACCACCTTCTCCAACATCTTCACCAACCTCAACCTCACCGACATGGAGACCTGCTACAAGGCCTTCCGGCGGGAGGTGATCCAGAGCCTGGACCTGCGCGAGGACCGCTTCGGCATAGAGCCCGAGATCACCGCCAAGCTGGCCCGGGGCCGCTGGCGCATCTACGAGCTGGGCATCGGGTACGCCGGGCGGACCTACGCCGAGGGCAAGAAGATCGGCTGGCGCGACGGGTTCGAGGCCATCCGCTGCGTGCTGCGCTACTCCTCGCTGGGCGAGGCCGTGGCCGGCCGGCTGCCGAAGGGCTGATAGCGCCCCCTTTTCCGGTTGTATAGAGGCGTAAGGCCCGGAGCGGTAGCCTCGGCGCGGTGAAGTACGACCTCGAAGTGAGCCTGGGGGACCCCAACACCTCCCACGCCCAGGTGGTCGACCTGGTGGGCACCGGCCGGAGGGTCCTCGATGTGGGCTGCTCCACCGGCTACCTGGCCCGGGTGCTGCGCGACCGCGGCAACCGGGTGTCGGGGGTGGAGATCGACGCCGAGGCCGCCCGGGCCGCCGAGCCGGTGTTGGAGCAGCTGGTGGTGGGGGACCTGGAGTCGGCCGAGCTGCTCGGGCGCTTCGAGCCGGGCTCTTTCGACGTGGTCGTCTTCGCCGATGTCCTCGAGCACCTGCGCGACCCGGTCCGGGTGCTGCGCGACGCCCTCCCGCTGCTGGCCCCGGGCGGGTCGGTGGTGGTGTCGCTGCCCAACGTGGCCCACGCCGCCGTCCGCCTGGCCCTGCTCGAGGGTCGCTTCGAGTACCGCCCGCTGGGGCTGCTCGACGACACCCACCTGCGGTTCTTCACCCGCCGCAGCGTCGAGGAGCTGCTGGCCGCAGCCGGCCTGCGGGCCATCGACATGCGCCGCACCACCGCGGATGTGTTCGCCACCGAGATCCCCCTCGCCCCGGACCACTTCCCCGGCGAGCTGGTCGAGCGGGTGCGGGCCACCCCCGACAGCGACACCTACCAGTTCGTGTTCCGGGCCGTCCCGGCCACCGGTGCCGGCGGCGACGACCAGGGCCTCGGCGCCGAGCTGGTGGCCCGCAACGAGGAGCTGGCGGCCCTGCGGGCCACCGTGGGGGAGGTGCTCACCGCGGCCGGGGGCTACGCCCCCCAGCACCAGGTCGGGCTGCTCGTCGACGACGACGCCGGCTCCGGCCGGGCCTGGTCCTCGCTGCGCAGCGCCGTCACCTCCCTCGAGCTGCGCCGCCGGGTGGACGGCCTGGCGCTCGTGCACCTGCGCGGTGACCCCGACAGCGCCCCGGCCACCTGGCGGGGCGAGCCGGTGCACTCCCTCGCCCCCGGCGACGAGGGCACCGCCGAGCTGATCGCCGACGCCTACGACGCCGTGCTCATCACCGGCGGCCGATCGGTGGCCGCCGCCGCCCCCCTCCTCGACAGCCTGATCGAGCGGGACTGCCCGGTCATACCGGTGGGGGTGGACAGCACCGACCTGGAGAAGCTGTCGGGCACGCTGCGCGCCGGGGCCGTGCGCGGCCGCGACGACCGCTTCACCGGCCGCTCCGGCGGGCTGACCGCGGTGCCCGACCCGCTGGTCCTGGCCGACCGGCTGATCGGCGGCGATGCCCTGCCGCTGCGCCTGGAGTACCTGCGCAAGACCGGCCGGCTGGTCGCAGCCGGGGAGTACCTGCTGGTCGCCGCCGGCCCGGCCGGCGACGAGCGGATGGCCTCCCTGGGCCGGGTGCTGGCCCAGCTGGCATCCGACGCCGGCTGCGCGGTGGTCGTCGTCCCCGGCCCCGGGGCGTCGGATCTGGGCCCCCTGGCCCGGGCCGTGCCCGGCTCGGCCGTGGTGGCCGACCCGGCCGAGGTCGACCTGCTGGCCCTGGTGCACGGGGCCCGGGCGGTGGTCACCGACAGCGCCGCCGCCGCCTGCGTGGCCGTGGCCCTGCGCCGGCCCCTGCTGGCCTTCGGTGACAGCGAGGAGCTGTCCGACCTGGCCTCGTGGTGCGGCGATCCCGACCTGCGGGCCTCCACCCCGGCTGAGCTGCTGACGCGCACCACCCTGGCCGCCGAGCGGGCCGCCGACGACACCCTCGTCGAGCAGGTCCGGGCCCCCATCGAGATGGCCTACGACGAGCTGGCCTCCGCCGTCACCGGCGCCGCCGCCCGCCGGCTGGCCCTGTCCATCACCGAGATCCTGCGCCTCCAGCAGACCCGCATCGCCGCCCTGGAGCAGGCCAACGCCGCCCTGCAGGCCCGGCTGGTCGCCGAGCGCAACATCCTCGGGGCGAGGGCGCTGCACCTGCAGGCCCAGCCCCCGGCCGACGCCGGTTTCGAGTCCCAGCGCCGGCTGCGCCAGGCCGACGAGGAGCTGGACCGGGCCCGGGCCGAGACCGCCGAGGCCCACGAGCGCCTGGCCGAGGCGGAGCGGCGGGCCGAGGCCGTCCAGGCCGAGCTCGACGCCCTCCTGGCCACCCGGACCATGCGCTATCTGGCCCCCGGGCGCCGGCTGTACGGACGCGTCCGCCACCTGTCGCAGTGATCGCCCCGGTAGCCGTCCCCGGCGACGGTCAGGCGGTCGGCCTGGCCCTCACCGCCGCCCTCGACGACCCGGCCCACCGGGTGGTGGCCCTGGTGCCCGACCCGGCGGCCCCGCTGCCGGCCGCCCGGCTGGAGGCGCTGTTCGCCCCGGACTTCGGCATCGGGGCGGTGGTGCCCCAGGTGCGCCGCCCCGGCGGCCACCTGGTCGAGGCCGGCGCGCTCCACTCCGAGGGCGGCCCGGTCAGCCGCCACCTGGCCGGCGGTGACGGGCCCCCCGAGCTGACCGCGGCCGACGTCGACGGCAGCGAGTTCCCCTGGGTGGCGTTCCGCCGGGACCTGCTGGCCGGCGCGGTGCTCGACCCCGGCGCCTCCGCCGCCCAGGTGGCGGCCGCGGTGTTCGCCGCGGCGCGCGCCGCCGGGCTGCGCATCGTGTACGAGCCGGGATGGCAGGTGACCACCAGCCACCCCCGGACCGTCGAGCTGGCCGCCCCCGGCCCGGCCGGTGGGCTCGTGGCGCAGGTGCTGGTCGTGGCCGCTGCCCTGCCCGCCCACTCCTACCGCTCCGACGACCTGTTCGCCGCGGCGGTCATCGAGGACCTGATCCACGTGGTCGGCGGGGCCGCCCTGACCGTGGCGGTGCTCGACGGGGGCCGGGCCGACGCCCGGGTGCAGGCCCTGCGGGCCCGGGGGGTCCGGGTGGTCACCGGGCCGCTCGACTGGGCCGACTGGTTCGAGTCCCGCTGGGGAGCCTACGACCACGTCTTCGTGGCCAGCCCGGCCCTGCACAGCTCCATCCGGACGTGGCTGGCCGACAGCCAGCCCCAGGCGGTGCGGGTGCTGTGTGTGGACGCCCTGCCGTTCCGCGCCATCGACGGGCTGGCCCCGGTCACCCCTGCCGACGAGGCGGCCGGGCTGCGCTACTTCTCCGACGCCTCGGCGGCCCGCATGCGCGAGTGGCTCGACCAGTTCAACGCGGTCATCTGTGCCCGCCCGGCCGACGCCTCCTACGTCAACTCGGTGGCCGCCGGGCGCTCCGTCGTGCAGATCCACCCGCCGGTCGACCACGCCGCCGGGCCGGCCGAGCCGGGGACCCGCTCGGGGCTGGTGCTCTTCGCCAACGACGGCTACGACGCCACCCTCGGCAACGAGGACGCCACCCTGCTGGCCCTGCGCACGGTGGTGCCCGGGCTGCGACGCCGCCACCCGGACCTGGCCGTGTCGGTGGTGACCGACGCGCCGTCCCCGCTGCTGGCCCGCGTCGTGACCGAAGCCGGCTTCGAGATGGTCCCCGCGGCGGGCGCCCCCGAGGTCCTGGCCGGGGCCCGGGCGGTGCTGGCCCTGCACCAGTGGGGGACCGGCGGCCGCCAGGCGGTGCTGGCCGCCATCGGCTCGGGCACCCCGTTCGTGGCGTCACCGGCCGCCGCCGACGACCTGGACCTGGGGCCGCTGCGGGGCCTGTCGGTCTTCGGAGACCGGGCCGACGTGCGGTTCCGGGTGGAGCGGCTGCTCTTCGACGAGCACTACTGGTCCGAGGCCAGGCAGCTGACCGAGCAGCTGGCCCCCGTTTACGGCCCGCAGGCCCGCCGGGAGCAGCTGCGGTCCCTGCTGGCCGGATCGGGCCGGGACACCAAGGCGGCCGGACCCGACTGGCCGGTGGTCGAGCACGGCCCCCACCACGCCCGGCCCCTGCGGCCGGCGCCGGCCATCCGCCCCGGCCAGCGGGTGAAGGTGTCGCTCGGGCCGGTGGAGCGGCCCGACTCGTTCGGGATCGTGGGCGACGAGCGCTACCGGTTGTGGCACGACCGCTACGGGGCCTCCCCAACCCTCCTGAAGACCCTGCGCCGGGCCCTCTCGCAGCTTTCGTACCGGCCGCTGATCTCGGTGGTGATGCCGGTGCACGACACCGACCCGGAGGTCCTCGAGGAGGCCGTCGAGTCGGTGCGGGAGCAGATCTACCGCAACTGGCAGCTGTGCATCGCCGACGACAACTCGACCCGGCCCGAGACCGCCGCCGTGCTCGACGCCCTGGCCGGCGACCCCCAGATCCGGGTGGTGCGGCTGGGGGCCAGCCACGGGATCGCCGGTGCCACCAACGAGGCGCTGCGGCTGGCCGAGGGCGAGTACGTGGCGTTCATGGACCACGACGACGTCCTCAAGCCGCACGCCCTGGCCCAGGTGGCCCGCTGGCTGGACTCGGACCCGGACCTCGACGTGGTGTACACCGACGAGGACAAGATCGACCGGGAGGGGCGGCTGGCCGACCCCCACTTGAAGCCGGACTGGTCGCCGGATCTGCTGATGTCGCTCAACTACATCAGCCACCTCACGGTCATGCGCCGGTCGGTGGTGGCCGCCGCCGGCGGCCTGCGCCGCGATTTCGACGGCAGCCAGGACTACGACCTGCTGCTGCGGGTCACCGAGCTCACCGACCGCGTCGCCCACATCCCCGAGCCGCTCTACAGCTGGCGCATGGTGGCCGGCTCCACCGCCGAGGAGGCCGACGCCAAGCCCTACGCCGCCGACGCCGCCCGCCGGGCCCTGGCCGAGGCGCTGGAGCGGAGGGGCCGGGCCGGGCGTATAGAAGCCACGGCGTACCCGACGTTCTACCGGACCCGCTACGAGATCCCGGGTCGGCCCCGGGTGTCGATCATCATCCCCACCCGCGACGGCCTGCACCTGCTCGAGCCGTGCGTGAAGAGCATCCTCGAGCGGTCCACCTACCGCGACTACGAGATCGTCATCGTCGACAACCAGAGCTCCGACGGGGCCACCCTGGAGTTCCTGGTCAACTCCCAGGTGCGGGTGGTGCGCTACCCCCACCGGTTCAACTACTCCCGCCAGATGAATCTGGCCGCCGCCTCCACCGAGGCCGACGTGCTGCTGTTTCTCAACAACGACACCGAGGTCATCACCCCGGAGTGGATCGAGGCCCTGCTCGAGCACGCCATGCGCCCCGAGGTGGGCGCGGTGGGGGGCCGGCTGTACTACAGCGACGGCCGGGTGCAGCACGAGGGGATCCTGGTCAGATCG
>JAKAXN010000297.1 GCA_021816565.1 Actinomycetes bacterium | reverse complement strand
GGCCAGATCCGCTTCGAGCTGACCTTCAACTACAAGAACACCGTCTGCCCCTACACCTCCACGATGGCCGAGCCCACCTCGCTCGTGGCCGTCGCCGACCTCACCCGCAACTGTGCAACCGAAGCTCCCGATCTACTACAGCGCGGTGCCGACAAGGCGCCGCCCCCGCAGGGTTAGGAATGTCGAACAAGATGGACTACGTGGATAAAGACCAGCCCCGCGCCCGCCGGCGGGCGCCCCGCCGTGCCGACGTCGCCCCGGTGGAGGTCGAGGAAGAACCTCTGGCCGACGACTACGAGGACGAAGAGGAGGAGTGGGTCCCCGAAGAACCCACGGCGGCTCCGGCCCGGCGCCGGACCAACCTGCTCACCGTCGTGGGGGCGGCCCTGGCCGTCCTGGTGGTCGCCGCCCTGGTGGTGTCGGTCCTGGAGTGGACCAGCGCCAGCAGCCGGAACAGCTCCCAGCAGTCGCTACGCAGCAGTGCCATGAAGGCTGCGTCGACTTACGGGGTGTACCTCTCCAGCTACGACTACAAGAACCTCAACGGGGCCGGCTCCCCCTGGGCCGAGGTCGATTCCCACTCCACCCCGTCGTTCCGCAAGGACTTCGACTCGACGAAGTCCAACCTGAGCAGCCTGGTCAACGACTACAAGGCCACGGCCAAGGGCAAGGTCATCGCCGCCGGCCTGAGCTCGGTGACGTCGAGCCGGGCGGTGGCGCTGCTCTTCATCGACCAGACCGTGACCAACACCGCCCAGAAGCCCGGCACCACGACCCAGCCCCTGCGGGTGGAACTGGTCCTGGTCCGCCAGAACGGCAAGTGGCTGATCGACAAGCTCCAGGTGCCGAGCTGATGCCCCTGACCGTCACCCGCCGCGGCGCGGGCCGGCTGCTCGCCGCGGTGGTGCTGGCATCCTCGAGTGCGGGCTTCGCCATCTCCGACGCCCCGCCGGCCTTCGCCGACGCGTCCGCCCCGCCACCTTTCAGCTCCCTCTCGGCACCCTGCCCGGCAGCCACCAACCCGCCGGCCTTCGCCGCCCCGAACGCCCCGTTCACGCCCTACGGCGTGCCGTTCCGGGCCATCATCTTCGACGGCCAGATCTCCCTCCCGCCCAACGTGGTGATCCCCCACCTATACGCGGTGGCCTGCGGGCTGGTGCAGCTCCCGCAGCTGACCGGGACCATCACCGCGTCCAACATCCAGCTTGCCACCCCCAACATCTACGTGGCCGGGCTGGAGGCCCTGCCGGCCAGCGTGAAGTTCGGGAAGCTGACCGCCAACGTGTCGCTCACCCCGGCCCACAACGGCGGTCTGGACGTGACCCTCACCGGCACCACCGTGGCCTCGGTGACCACCCTCGGCTTCACCTGCGGCATCTCCCTCAACGCCTCGTTCACCACCCGCACCGACGGCGAGCTGACCGGCGAGCCGGTGACCGGACCCACCCAGCAGGGGCAGGCGCTGGCCGTCGGCAACTCATTCCCGGTCCCGGCCGTCGTCGGCTCCAACACCGGCAGCTGCCCCCCCTCGATCGCCCAGACGTTCAACAAGATCCTGGGCCTGCCCGCCGCCGCGGGTGTCGGCACCTTCACCGCCCCGTTCTGCTTCGACTTCGAGTTGGAGAAGACCACACTGCCGCCCCGCACCGCCGCCTGCCCGTGGCCCAGCTCATGATCGCCACCGTCTCCCGCCACCGCCGCCTCGCCTCGATCGCCGCAGCCGGCCTGCTGGCTGCCACCCTGGCCACCTGGGCCGGCCCGGTCTCTAGCGCCGTCGCCGACACCTCCCCGGGGCCGCCGGTCCCCGGCTTTAACTGCGCCCCGGAGCAGTACCCCCACGCCGGGGCCCCGCGCAGCGACCCCTCGGTACCCTACGAAATCCCCTTCGTCGGGACCCTCGGCCAGGTGACGCCGGCCGGCGTACACGAGGGCGGCTACCTGCAGATCTCCAACAGCCTGGTGACCGCCACCCTCGGCGCGCCCCTGCTCCCCGACCCCGCCACCGGGTCGATGTACGGGACGATGTTCGCCAATCTGTGCGGCGTGATCAACCTGCCCAGCCAGAAGGGGGCCATCGACGGCAACCCCTTCGGCCAGGGCGTCGACCCGAACTACAACAACAACTTCCAGTTCAGCCCGGACCAGATCGCGGTGGCCCTCGGCGTCACCGGCATCCCGGGGCTGCCGATCCTGAGCGCCTACGGGGCCGCCGACGGCAGCCTCAGCGCCGCCATCGAGCACACCCCGGCAGCCAACGGGGGGCTGCAGCTCGATTTCTACGCCGCCGCCAAGACGACATCGGACTTCGGCCCGGCGCTGGCCTCGATCGTGACCGCCCTGCTGCCCGGATCCGGAATCACGCTGCCCCCGGCGATCAGCTCGCTGCTCAACGCCTCGGGTATCACCAAGGCGGTCGGCAACATCGCCGGCGCATCCTGCACGATCGCCATCGGGAACCTGATAGCGGGCGGGGTGAAGAACCTGGCGGCCACCGGTCTCACCTACGCCGAGGCCACAGCTCCGGTCTTTCTCACCACCGCCACCAGCGGCAAGCTGAGCGGACGGGCGGCCACCGGCCCCATCACCAAGACCGACGCCACGCTGGTGGCCAACGACTTCCCGGTGGGGGCCATCGTCCCGAACACCACCCCCGCCCCCGGCTTCGGCAACGCGGTGTGCACCCAGGCCAACGCCTCGCTGCTCAACTCGCTCCTGGGCCTCCCGTCGATCCCGGACCCGGCGACCGGCCACTACCCGAACAGCTTCTACGCCCCCAGCACCTTTGGCGTCTACACATCGTCGTAGCCGGTCCCTCGCGGCCCTGGCTGCCACCGCCACGCTGCTGCTCACCGCCTGCGGCAGCAGCCCGCACCGGGCCGACGGCCGTCCCTCGACGACGGTCACCACCCTGCTTCAGTCCGACACCTGGGTGGCCCCGCAGGTGAGCGGGCCGCCCAGCACCGCCAACTTCTGCGCGCTGCTCACGGCCATGTACCGCCACGAGGCGCAGCTGCCGCTCGCCACCGCCCGGGTGAAGGAGCAGATCCTGCAGGACTACGTGCACACCGTGCCAGAGGCCCTCGCCGCGGCCCCGCCCGACATAGCCCCCGCGGCCCGGACCTACCTCACGAGCGTGGCGTCCATCCTGTCCTCGCTGGCCTCGGCCGGGCTGGACTACAAGAAGATCAAGGCGGGTAGCCTCACACCGTTGCTTCTGGACCCACAGATCAAGGCGGCCGGGAACCAGGTGCTGGCCTACTCGCAGACCAAGTGCCACTTCGCCATCGGCGGCGCCTGACCCGCCCTGACAGGAAAGGACCACCTCATGGCGGACCGACCAACAGACCTGGGCAGCGTCACCAGAGCGCTCACGCGACTGCCCACCGAGGCCCGGGCCCTGATGACCATCATCAGCTCGGGGATGATCGGGCCGGAGCGGGCTGACCGCCTGTACTCGATCTACCGGACCCTGGAGCGCTACGGCCCCATGGGCGGGGCGGTGAGCGTGGCGGCCATCCGCCACGGGGACCGCCCGGCGCTGATCGACGAGATCGGGGCGGTGAGCTTCGACGAACTCGACCGCCGGTCCAACGCCCTGGCCAACGCCTTCCGGGCCCGGGGCGTGGGGCCACGGACCGGGGTGGGCATCCTGTGCCGGAACCACCGTGGCATGTTCGACGCCAGCTTCGGTGTGCTGAAAGCCGGCGGCCGGGCCCTGTACCTGAACACCGACTTCGCGGCGCCCCAGGCCAAGGAGGTCTGCGCCCGCGAGGGGGTGGAGATGCTCGTCTACGACGAGGAGTTCGCCGACGTGGTCAGCTCGGTCGACGCCCCCCGGGGCCGGTTCCTGGCGTGGACCGACGACCGCAGCGGCGGCCGGGGCGACGGCCCCACCCTGGAATCCCTGATCGCCGGCGGCAACCCCGAGCCGCCTCCCCCGCCGGCATCGCAGGGCAACGTCATCATCCTGACCAGCGGCACCACCGGGACCCCGAAGGGGGCGAATCGCAGCCAGCCCCGGTCTCTGGCCCCCGTCGCCGCCATCCTGTCGCGGGTCCCGTTCCGCTCCCGCGAGACCACGTTCATGGCCCCGCCGGCGTACCACGCATGGGGCCTCGGCGTCTCGGTGCTGACCCTCGGTCTGGGATCGACACTGGTGCTGCGCCGCCGTTTCGACCCGGAGGCCACCCTCATCGCCCTGGCGGAGCACCGCTGCACCGCCCTGACCGTGGTGCCGGTGCTGCTCAACCGGCTGGTCTCCCTCGGGCCCGAGCGCATCGCCGAGGTGGACCTGTCGGCCCTGCGGATCATCGCCTCGAGCGGTTCGCAGCTCGAGGCGGCGCTGGCCGCCCGGGCCATGGATCTCTTCGGGGACGTGGTCTACAACCTCTACGGGTCCACGGAGGTGGCGTGGGCCACCATCGCCACCCCCGAGGACCTGCGGGCCGCCCCGGGTTGCGCCGGCAAACCACCCCTCGGCACGACGGTGCGCATCTACGACGACACCGGGCGGCCCGTGCCGGCCGGCCACACCGGGCGCATCTTCGTCGGCAGCGGAATGGAGTTCGGCGGCTACACCGGCGGGGGCACCAAGGACACGCTGGACGGGCTCATGTCGACCGGCGACGTCGGGCACTTCGACCCCGACGGGCGGCTCTTCGTCGACGGCCGCGACGACGAGATGATCGTCTCGGGCGGGGAGAACGTATTCCCGCGCGAGGTCGAGGAGCTCCTGGCCGGCCACGACGGCGTGGTCGAGGCGGCGGCCATCGGGGTCCCGGACGAGACCTTCGGGCAGCGGCTGCGGGTTTTCGTGGTGGTGCGGGCCGGCCACGACCTCGACGAGGAGGCAGTCAGGAGCTACGTCAAGGCCAACCTGGCCCGCTACAAGGTTCCCCGTGACGTGGTGTTCCTGGAGGAGCTGCCCCGCAACCCGTCGGGAAAGGTATTGAAGAGACAACTGGCGCAGACCGGCGGCAACGCGTGAACATCTAGGGCATGACCTTTCCCGACCCGGCCCCCTACCTGCCGGGCGGCGACTTCGGCACGACCGGTGTCCGAAGCCGCTTCAGAGGCCCCTACGCATCCGGGCCGCCGGCCCGGGACCTCGAGGTGCACACCCCGCGACTCGACAGCTTCGGGCCGGCCGAGCTCATCCGCATGGTGGTCGTGTACGTCACGCTGAGCGTCTCGGTGCTGGCGGCGCTGGCCGGGTGGTTCGTCCGGCGCCGGAAGCGATCCGTGTTCGCAGCCGCTTCGGAGGGGGCGGTCAACGGGCTGCTCCGGCTGGGCCCCACGTACGTGAAGCTCGGCCAGATCATCGCATCCTCCCCCGGGCTGTTCCCGGAGCCCCTGGCCCGCAGCGCCCAGCGCTGCCTGGACGAGGTGCCGCCCTTCGACGGGCGTACCGCCCGGGAGATGATCCGCCGGGATCTGGGGCACCCCCCGGCGACCATCTTCAAGCGCTTCGACGAGACGCCGCTCTCGGCGGCGTCCATCGGGCAGGTGCACGCCTGCGTGCTGCCCGACGGCCGGGAGGCCGTGATCAAGTTGCAGCGGCCGAACATCCGCCGGCGCATGACCACCGACCTGCGCATCATGCACCGGCTGGCCAAGACCCTGGAGCGGTACTTCGAGTGGGCCCGCAACGCCGCGGCCGTAGCGCTGGTGGAGGATCTCCACGCCGTCACCTACCAGGAGCTCAACCCGGCGCTCGAGGCGTGGCGACAGCACCAGTTCCGCCAGCAGCTGTGGGCCTTCGGAGACAACCAGGCCATAACCGCTCCGGAGATCTACTGGGACTACTGCGGGCCCCACATGATCTGCATGGAGCGCATGACCGGGATCCCGATGGACGAGTTCGACGCCATACGCGACCAGGGCCTCGACGGGGAGCTGATAATCC
>JAKAXN010000296.1 GCA_021816565.1 Actinomycetes bacterium | reverse complement strand
TGGCCGCAACCCCAGACCACCGGGCTGGATCGCTCGGACCGCGAGCTGCTCGACGACCTGCCGGCCGGGGCGGTGGGCGACGCCCCGGCCGGGACCTGGGCCACCACCCGGCGGGCCGCCCTGGCCCGGCTGCGACACGTGGTCGAGGAGGTGCTCCCCCGCTTCGGGCCCCACCAGGACGTGATGCTCGAGGGGAGCTGGCACCTGGCCCACAGCCTGCTCAGCCCCTACCTCAACCTGGGGCTGCTCCTGCCGGGCGAGGTCTGCGACGCCGTCGACGACGCCTACCGTGGCGGTGCGGTCCCGATCGCCTCGGCCGAGGGCTTCCTCCGCCAGATCCTGGGCTGGCGGGAGTACGTGTGGGGGGTGTACTGGCTGTGGATGCCCGAGTACCGCTCGGCCAACCACTTCGGCGCCGGGCGCCCCCTGCCCCCGGCGTTCCGGACGGGGCAGACCTCGATGCGGTGCCTGGCCGCCACCCTCGGGTCGGTCCGACGGCACGCCTACGCCCATCACATCCAGAGGCTGATGATCCTGGGGAATCTGGGGCTGCTGGCCGGGATCAGTCCGGCGGAGCTGGTGGAGTGGATGTGGGCCAGCTTCATCGACGGAGCGGAGTGGGTGATGCTGCCCAACGTCATCGGCATGGCCCTGCACGCCGACGGGGGCCGCATGGCCACCAAGCCCTACGCCGCCGGCGGGGCGTACATCAACCGGATGAGCGACCACTGCCGGGGCTGCCGGTACGACCCCAAGAAGCGCAGCGGGGAGGACGCCTGCCCCTACACCACCCTCTACTGGCACTTCCTCGACACCAACCGGGCGGAACTGGCCCGCAACCACCGGATGCGCCCGGCGGTGCGCAACCTGGACCGCCTGGGCGACATGGCGGAGGTCCGGCGCCGGGCCGCCCGGGTCCTCGAGGAGCTCGACGCCGGGACCCTCTGACCAGCTGCGAGACGGCCGGGCCGGCGCGGGCGGTCAGCCGAACGAGGCCCGCAGCTTCTTGGTCCCGATGCGGCGGGCCGTCCGGCGCCAGCGGGCCGCCGCCACCGCCGCCGAGCCCTCGGCCCGGCCGGCGATCCGCCCGGCCACGAAGCCGGCACCGGGGCTGATGGAGGGATGGCTGGCCATCTCCCGCAACCAGGTGACCGCGGCGGTGGCGTCGTGGACCTCCCCGAGCACGTCCTGCAGGCGCTTGGCGGCCCGGGCCGCCCGGCGGGCCGGCCGCCCCACGTAGGGCTCTGCGGCCTCGGCCGCGTAGCGGAGCCGCTTGGCCCGGATCCTCAGCTGGTGCAGCTCGTCGGGATGGGGCCGGGCGGGCATGTCCGCCACGCTCGCGGTGACCCGCTTCCAGCGCTGGCGGACCAGGTCCTGCAGGGTGCGCCCGGCGGGCAGGCCGGCGGGGTCGTCGTGGACGTGGCTGTAGAGCGGCGGGTTCGAGGCGGCGACGCTGAGGCGCTCCAGCAGGTCGCTGTAGGCGGTGCCGGCCATGAAGGCGGCCAGCTCCCGCATGGCCAGGGCCCGGTCGGCGGATACCAGGTGGACCAGCTCCTCCACCCCTGCGGCGTCCTCCGCATCGGTGTGGGCCCGGATGCGCTCGAGCAGCACGTCGGCGTCGCGGGCCCGGCCCAGCCCCTGGCCCAGGGTCCGGAGATCCCCCCGGACGTGGCCCACCCACACCGGGTCGAGGAGCGGGTCGAGGGTGCGCAGGTGTGAACGCACCCGCCGGGTGGCCACCCGGGTCCGGTGCACCAGCTCCACGTCGGCCGTCCGGTCGTCCTCGAAGACCCGCCTCAGCTCCAGGTCGCACTCGATCAGGGTGTGCAGGTCGGCTGACAGGATGTGGCGGGCCACCTCCCCCATGGGAGCCGACCGGGCCGGGCGGGCGGCCGGGGCGGCCGGCCGGTCGGCCAGCCCCAGGGCTGCGCCCAGCTTCGAGCCACCGCCGGGACCGGCCCCGGCGTCGCGCATCAGCGAGATCACCGACTCCACCTGCCCGTCGGGGGCCTCCACCCCCGACACCAGCTCCAGCTCGATCTGGCGGAAGCGGCGACCGGCGGTCGGTCCCGACGCCACCTCCACCAGGTCGTCGTCGATCTCCGCCCACGGCCGGTCGCCGTCGGGCTCCTGGAGCAGCAGCCGCCGGCGGGTGGCGTGCAGCTCGGCCACCTGGCCCAGCGGGGCCCGGCGCACCACGCCCGCGAGGATCCGCCGGACGGGCTCGGGGACGGACCCGGCCGGGCCCTCCCAGGTGAGCTCCGAGCGCGACGAGGGGGCCGACCCGGCGGCGTTGCCGTCGGGGTGGTCCCCCTCGGGCAGCTTGAGGGTCCACTTGCCCGGGTCCCCGTCGGACCCGGCGGGCAGGCGGTGCCGCAGGGTGATCCCGCAGCCCCACAGCCGGTGGTCAGCGGTGTCGAAGTAGGCGGTGCGGTGCTCGACCTCGGGGAGCCGGACGGTGCGGCCCACCACGGGCCGCAGGTCCGGCGGGTCGAACTCCGCATCGACGTCGAACTTGAACTCCCGCTCCGTCTCGACGGCGACGCTCATGTCTGACCTGTACCCATCGGGGTCACCGTAGCCCTGCCCGGGGCGGCCCGTTTACCCCCCTGGACCTATGGGCAGTAACCGGGCCGGGCGCGACCGCGCCGGGGCGGATGCCGACAGGCGGACAGGAGGAATGAGCGGTGAAGGCACTGGTCTACAGAGGGCCGTACTCGGTCAGCGTGGAGGAGGTCGACGACGCCCGAATCGAAGACGCCAACGACGCCGTCGTGCGCATCACCAGCACCAACATCTGCGGGTCCGACCTGCACATGTACGAGGGTCGCACCACCGTCGAGGACGGCAAGGTGCTCGGCCACGAGAACATGGGCATCGTCGAGGAGGTCGGGCCCGGGGTCACCAGGATCAAGGTCGGGGACCGGGTGTCGGTGCCGTTCAACATCGCGTGCGGGTCCTGCGACAACTGCGTGAAGGGCTGGACCTCGTTCTGCCTGCGCACCAACCCGACCGAGGGGGTCGACGGGGCGGCCTACGGCTACGCCAACATGGGCCCCTACCGGGGCGGCCAGGCGGAGCAGCTGAGGGTCCCCTTCGCGGACTTCAACCTGCTGCAGCTGCCACCCGGCGACGGGCACGAGATGGACTTCACCATGCTCTCGGACATCTTCCCGACGGCGTTCCACGGCTGTGAGCTGGCCGACGTGCGGCCGGGGCACACGGTGGCGGTGTTCGGAGCCGGCCCGGTGGGCCTGCTGGCCGCCCACAGCGCCGTCCTGCGGGGGGCGTCGAGGGTGTTCCTCGTGGACTTCCACAAGGACCGGCTGCGCCTCGGCGAGGAGTTCGGCGCCGAGCCCATCGACTTCTCAGCCGGCGATCCGGTGGAGCAGATCCTCGACGCCAACGGCGACATGGTGGACCGCGGCGTCGAGGCCGTCGGCTACCAGGCCCACGACCCGGCCGGGGAGGAGCACCCGGAGCTGGTGCTCGACAACCTGGTCAAGGTGGTGCGCACCAC
Organism: Actinomycetes bacterium; assembly: GCA_021816565.1. The sequence goes on along the minus strand of JAKAXN010000296.1, from coordinate 2,389 downwards.
CGGGGCCATCGGGGTGGTCGGCGTGTACATGCCCCAGGACGAGGGGGCGGCCAACGAGCACGCCAAGCAGGGCCGGGTGGCGTTCGACTACGGGACGTTCTTCACGAAGGGCCAGCGGATGGGTACCGGGCAGTGCCCGGTCAAGAGGTACAACCGGGAGCTGAGGGACATGATCATCGCCGGCCGGGCCCGGCCGGGCGCCATCGTCTCGCAGGAGCTGGGCCTCGCCGAGGCCCCCGACGCCTACAAGCGCTTCGACGAGCGCCAGGACGGCTGGACGAAGGTGGTCCTGCACCCCGCGGCATGACCTGAGCGCCCGGGGCGGCGCCGGGCCCGGGCGGTCGGCCGCCCCGGCTGGGGACGGCCGCACCGGGCGTTTGGCCGGCCCGGGCCCGGGTACCCGGCAGGTATGCGAGGACCCGACAGGGACTGCCCCGTCGAATCGGTGCAGGCCCGCATCTACAAGGTGCCCACCGATCAGCCCGAGGCGGACGGCACGCTGAGCTGGTCCGAGACGACCGTCGTGGTGGCGCTCGTGTCCGCCGGCGGCCACACCGGCACCGGCTGGACCTACGGATCGGAGGCCTGCCACACCCTCATCACCAAGAAACTGGCAGGAGTGGTGACCGGCCTGGATCCGATGGCCGTCGGCGCCGCCAACGAGGCCATGGTCCGCCAGTGCCGCAACCTGGGCCGCCCGGGGGTGGGCGCCGACGCCGTCTCCGCGGTGGACGTGGCCCTCTGGGACCTGAAGGCCCGGCTCCTCGGAATGTCGGTTTCGCGCCTGTTGGGCCGCCACCGGGACCGGGTGCCGATCTACGGCAGCGGTGGCTTCACCACCTACGACGACGCCACCACCCGCAAGCAGGCGGAGCACTGGGTGAAGGACCTGGGGGCGGGGGCCTGCAAGATCAAGATCGGCGAGTCGTGGGGCCGCTGCGTGGAGCGCGACCTCAGCCGGATCCGGCTGCTGCGCAAGGTGGTCGGCGACCGGGTGGCGGTGATGGTGGACGCCAACGGTGCCTACTCCCGCAAGCAGGCCGTCCGGGTGGGGCGGACCATGTACGACGAGTCCGGGGTCGAGTGGTTCGAGGAGCCGGTCTCCTCCGACGACCTGGACGGCCTGCGGGAGGTACGCGACCAGGTCCCGGCGGACGTGACGGCCGGCGAGTACGGCTACCACCTGCAGTACTTCGCCCCCATGGTCGCGGCCGGGGCGGTCGACTGCCTGCAGATGGATGCCACCCGGTGCTGCGGCTACACCGGCTGGCTGGCGGCGGCGTCGCTGGCCGCAGCGCACAGCCTGGAGGTGTCGGCCCACTGCGGCCCGAACATCCACGCCCCGGTGGCGGCAGCCGTGGCCAACCTGCGCCACGTCGAGTACTTCCACGACCACGCCCGCCTGGACCCCCTCCTCTTCGACGGGATCCCCCCGGTGGAGGCCGGGGCCCTGATCGTCGACGACACCGTCGAGGGCCACGGCATGACCCTGCGGGGAGCCGAGGCGGAGCGCTACCGGGCCGGCTAGGCGGGGTTCCGGCGCGCGCGGTGGGGGTATTAGAAGGAGCGAGCCCCCATGGCATCAACCGGAAAAGACGGGAGGAACCGGTGTCAACCAACGGTATCGAAGGCTGGGAAGAGCACGACCACGAGGCGCTCACGCACTCCCACCCGCACTTCCACGTGACCCACAACCACAACGGGCACGGCGGGTTCGACCATCTGAGCTCGAGCCACGAGCACGAGCACAACCACGCAGCCATGAGCCACTCGCACCATCCCCACGAGGACTTCGAGCGCGAGCACGCCGGCGAGGCCCACGTGCACGACCACGATTCGCCGGCCACCTCCCGGGCCGAGGTGACCGCAGCCAAGGCGGCGGCCAAGAAGGCCCCGGCCAAGAAGGCGCCGGCCGCCAAGAAGGCCCGGTCCTCGAGCAGCACCGCCGGCTAGGCCCCCTCGCCCGGGGCCACCCGGGGGAGGACCCGGCCGGCGCCGTGGCCCCGCCCCTCCAGCGCGCCCCGCGGGTGGCCCTCCGGCGGCCGCCGCGCCCTGCCCCGCGGCAGGGGCGATTTGTACGAAGTGCAAAACCACAGAGAGTCGCTTATCGTCGATAACCTCAACCGCCGGCGGGGGCCGGGGGACCGGTTGAGCCTCCATGGGGGAAGGGCAGTACGTGGCTCTGACTACTGAAGCAGTAACCCAGGCTCCGTCGGGCGGCGTCAGCCGCCTGTGGAACCGGCAACTCGAGACCTATCCCGAGACCGGTCCGCGGATGCTGTACCTGGCCATCACGGTGCTCGCCACCGTGACGCTGTACTACGAGTTGTACGTGGCGGGGTCGGTATCGACGCTGATCCTCAAGGATCTGAACATGTCGTTAGATAGG
>JAKAXN010000295.1 GCA_021816565.1 Actinomycetes bacterium | reverse complement strand
GACCGACCCGGGACAGGAACTCGGTCTTCATCTGCTCCACCTCGTGCTCGCGCCGCATGTCGCGGAACACCAGCACCGTCCCGGCCGGCGCACCGCCCGGATCGCGCAGGGCGCCGCTCGACACGGCCACCGGCACGTCCCCAGCGGGGCCGGCCACCTGGCCGAGCATGGCCTGGTCCCGGGCGCCGGCACGGAACATCCGGGGCCCGACCGGGCGGCCGTCCTCGTCGCGCAGCCGCACCACCTGTTCGACGGGGGCGCCCAGGGCCCGGTGGGCGTCGACGCCGGTGAGGCCGGCCGCGGCCCGGTTGAAGTCGGTCACCCGGCCCTCGAGGTCCACCGCCACCAGGGCGTCGGTCATGCCCCCGACCACGGCCTCCAGCCGGTTGCGCAGCCGGGCCTCGTCCTCGGCTGCGGCCAGCAGGGCCGCCGACTGGGCCGACACCGAGTCCAGCATGGAGTCGAACGCCGAGCCCACCGACGCCACCTCGTCATCGCCGGGCACCGCGGCGCGCACCGCCGTCTCGCCGGCCTGGACGGCGGCTGCGGTACCGGTGAGACGCCGGAGGCGGGCGGTGATCCGGTCGCCGGTGAACACGGCCAGCCCCAGGGCGATCACGGTTCCGCCGAAGGCGACCAGGAACAGGGTGCGGAACAGCTGCTCGCGGGTGGAGACCACGGCGGTGGCCGGGGACGTGACGACCACGTAGAGCGGCGTCTCCCCGGCCGGCGTCAGCGCCGGCACGGCCGCCACCGTGGCGAAACGGTTACCGATCACGAGCGGAGCGACCTGGCCGAGCGGCGGAAGCCTGGCTCCCCTGGTCACGGCCAGAGCGGCGGCCGGGGGTAGCTGGTCGTCTCCGACCACCTTGTCGCCGGTCACCAGCGCCAGGTGGACGGCCCGGCCCGAATCGAGGGCCGCGGTCAGGTAGTCGCCCGTGAGGGGCCGGGAGACGACGACGATGCCGAGCAGCCTGCCTGCCGAATCGCACTCCGGCGAGGAAGCCGCCACCGAAACCGTCGACTGGAACAGGTAGAGCCCCCGGCGTCCCTTCGAAGGCTTCGACGGGGAACCGCAGGACACGTCGAGCACCGGATCGATGCTGCGCCCGGGGGCGACGATCGGCGAGCTGTTGGCCACCAGGAGGGTGGAACCGGCCGGGTCGTAGTACGAAACGGTCGCATACGCGGCGCCCGACGCATCGCCGAACACGCTCAGCCGACGTCCGATCAGTTCTGCCGCGGCCTGCTTGCGGGCACCGGCCGCCCCGGCGAAGTCGGCCAGGGCGGTCCGGTTGGAAAAGGGATAGGCGGCCAGATCCGCCTCGACGACCTGAGCGGTGAAGGCGAGGGGGCCGGTGTCGTCGAGGGCCGCCACCTCGACCTTCGACTGGGCGACCAGCCGGTTGAGCTCCTCGTTCTGCACCGACGAGGAGATGACCTGCGACAGGGCCAGGGCCAGGACCACCACGACCAGCAGGAGCGTGGCAGCACCGCTGCTGGCGACCCGCACGGCGATGGATCGCTGGGCCACCCGCAACAGGGCCGCGGCCACGAGGACCGACCCGGCCACCAGCAGCCCGTCGATCAGGTAGTCGGACGCGCTGGCCATCTCGGCCGCCCCGGCCACCAGCCATGACAGGAAGCCGACCCGCAGGAGGGCACCGCCGATGGGGGTGCGCCCGGCCCTCGGCCCCCCGGGGTACGGGAAGGTCAGTATCAGCACCCCGGCGGCGGCCACCCGGCCGAGACCCACCCAGACCACCGGGTGGCCCGAGACCAGGAGCGAGCCGTGGACGAAGCTGGCCGCCCCCAGGACCACCAGGGCCACGGCCGCCAGGAGGGCGGACCCCGGCAGCCGGCGGCCGGCCGGAGGGCGGGGCGAGGCGTTGCCGCTGCTGCTCTCCGGGGGGCGCAGGACGAGCAGGGCCAGCGCCGCTGCGGTCACCACCAGGGTGACGAACTCGGCGGCGAACTGCACCTGGGCGGCGGTCAGCGACACGGTCGGCCTACCCGGCCCCGGAGGTGGATGCGGAGGTGGAGGCGGGAGCGGAGGAGGGCGCCGGGATGTGGCCGCCGATGGCCTTCAGGTCGGCCAGGGCCTGGCTCAGGGTGGAGACCGCCTCGACCTTCATCGATTTGGCCTCGCTGCGGGCGGCGGCCAGCTCCTGGGGTGGCACCAGGAACAGCTGGGCCCCGGCCCGTCGCACCGCCACGGTCTTCTGGGCCACCCCGCCGACGTCGCCGACGTTGCCCTGCAGGTCGATGGTGCCGGTCGCCGCCACCTTGTGACCGGCGGTCAGCTGACCGTTGCTGAGAGCGTCGAGGATGCCGAGCGTGAGCGCCAGGCCGGCCGAGGGGCCTCCGATCTGGCCGACCTGGATGTCGACCGGGAAGGGGTAGGCGTAGCTGGCCCGGGTCTCGGTGACCACGCCCAGGAACGCCTGGTCGGGACGGGCCGGCTGCCCGCTCTCAGCCGGCGTGCCGGCCAGCTTGGCCCGCAACTGCACGGTCGTGGCCTTACCGTTCGGGCCCGGCCGGCTGGCGGTGATCGACACCGTCTGGCCCGGCTTGGCCGAGTGGATGGCCGCCACCAGGTCGTTGGCCGTGTGGACCGGCCGGCCGTTGACGGCGGTCACCAGATCGTTGCAGCGGATGCCGGCGGCGGCCGCCGGGGTGCCCGGGCCGACCTGGTCGACCTGAGCGCCCTCGTCGTTCTCCCCCACCTTGTAGCCGAGGTGGCGCAGGGCGACGACGGCCGCTGAGGACGTGGCGTCGGTCATCTGCTGCGTGTCCTGGCAGCCGAGCTGGGATGGAGGGGTGTTGCCCAGGATCTCCCCCTTGGGAACGAGCACCGTCCCATCCCGGAACTGGTGGAGCAGGCCCAGCTTGGACAGGAGGAAGTCCCCCGGCGACGCCGGACCGACCAGGACGTCCACCATCATCACCGATCCGCTGACGGCCGCCGCCCGGCCGGCCGGCAGCACCACCCGCACGCAGGCCCGGCCGCCGGGCAGGGCGTAGGACCCGGCGGAGGCCGGACGGCACGCCGGGGCGGCCGACACCACCGGGGCGGTCCCCGGGGCGATGGAGTAGTACGCCCCGGCCCCGTGGACCACGTAGACGACGGCCCCGACCAGGACGGCGATGACGACCACCAGGACCGCGATCACCGGCCGGCGACGCAGGCCCCGGCGCGGGCCCGGCCCGGCCGGCGGAACCTCGTCTTGTAGCATGTCTCCGGTGGTGGCCAAGTCCTCCATCTCCGCTGGGCTCGTCGGGAGCGCTCCCCCGGGGCGGGGACAGCCTGCCATGCTCCACCACCTCAGGGGGAACCGGTCCCGATGAATCCCACCCACCCGTACCCCGCAGCCGCCGCCCGGCCGCCGCTGCCGGGCCCGAGCGCGTCGAGGCCGGGGCGGCCCCGGCGGGCCCGATCGGCGTTCGGCCTGCTGGTGATGGCCCTGGGCCTGGGCCTGGCTCTGGCCGTGTCGCTGGGGGCGGTCATCTGGCTGGTCAGTCTGGCGCTGCACGCCGCGGCCACCGCTTGAGCGGTCCCGACCCGGCGAGCGGGCCCCGCCGGCGGGCCGCGGCCCTGGCCGGCCACACAGGTGACGCGGCCCGGGCCCGGGAGCTGCTGGGCGACCCCGAGCCGGCGGTCCGGGCCTCGGCCCTCGGGGCGCTGGCCCGGCTGGGCCTGCTCGACGAGGAGACCCTCGGGCGCGCTTTCGCCGACGCCGAAGCAGTGGTCCGCATCCGGGCCGCCGAGCTCTCGCCCGCCATCGGGACGGCCGCGCTCGGCCCGCTGGTGGAGCTGCTGGGCGACAAGTCGGCGGCGGTGGTGGAGGCCGCCTGCTTCGGTCTCGGGGAGATCGGCGAAGAGGCCAGGGACCGGGGTGGCGTGGCCGCCAGGCTCTCGGAGGTGGCCGCCCGGCATCCCGATCCGCTGTGCCGGGAGGCGGCGGTGGCCGCCGCCGGAGCCATCGGGGACCCCGGAGCCCTGCCGGCCGTGCTGGCCGCCACCGCCGACAAGCCGGCCGTGCGCCGGAGGGCGGTGCTGGCCCTGGCCGCGTTCGAGGGCCCGGAGGTCGACGCCGCCCTCGAGCGGGCCCTGTCCGACCGGGACTGGCAGGTCCGCCAGGCGGCCGAGGACCTGACCGGGCAGCGCCCGGGGCCGCCTACTTCATGAACAGGTCTCTGACCGCCTCGAACTCCTCCAGGCACTTCCCCGCTCCGAGGACCACGCACTCGAGGGGGGCCTCCACCAGGTTGACCGGCAGCGACGTCTCCGCCTCCAGCCGTCGGTCCAGGCCGGCCAGCATGCCGCCCCCGCCGACCAGGTGGATCCCCTGGGTGATCAGGTCCTGAGCCAGCTCCGGCGGGGAGTTGCCGAGGCACTTCACCACTGAGTCGACGATGGCGCCGACCTGCTCCTCGATGGCCTCCCGGACCTCCTCGGGGGCCAGGATGACCGTCTTCGGCAGGCCGGACATGAGATCGCGGCCGCGCACCTCGGCCTTGACCGAGTCGCGCTCGGAGGGCCACGCCGTACCGATGGCCAGCTTGATCTCCTCGGCGGTGCGCTCGCCGACGGCGATCCCGTACTCCCGCCGGACGTAGGACTGGATGGAGGCGTCGATGTCGAAGCTCCCGACCCTGATGGCCTCGAGGGCCACGATCCCTCCGAGGGAGATGACCGCGGTCTCGGTGGTGCCGCCGCCCACGTCGACGACCATGTTGCCGAGCGGCTCGTGGATGGGCAGACCGGCGCCGATGGCTGCGGCCATGGGCTGCTCGATCAGGTAGGCGCCGTTGGCCCCGGCACCCCGGGCCGCCTCCTCCACCGCCCGCCGCTCCACCTCGGTGATGGCCGACGGCACGCATATCAGCACCCGGGGCCGGTTGAAGCGCGACACCCCGGCCCGCTGCAGCAGCAGCCGGATCATCCGCTGGGTGATGTCGAAATCGGTGATGGCCCCCTTGCGCAGCGGCCGGACCGCCACGATGTAGCCGGGGGTGCGGCCGATCATCTGCCACGCCTCGTGGCCCATGGCCAGCACCTCCTGGGTGCGGGAATTCAAGGCGATGACGGTCGGCTCGTTGAGGACGATCCCCCGGTTGCGGGAGTACACCAGGGTGTTGGCCGTACCCAGGTCGATGGCGAGATCCCTAGCCAGCGTGTTCACCTACTCCGTCTGCGACGGCCTCCCCGGCCGCCGGGCTGTCCCCGGCGCCGCTGCGGGCGGCGGCCGGGGTGGGCTCGATCTTGACGTGGATCAGGCCGGACGCGGGCGGGCGCAGCGCCCCGTCCGAGCGCCGCACGGTGGCACCGGCGGCCCCCCGCGGGTCGGGAGCCAGGGCGCTCAGGCCCCGGCGGAACGACGCCATGTTGGCGTCGACCGACTTCGGCTGGCGGTGGCGCAACCACACGATAAGACCTCCGATGACGGCCACCACGATGGCGCCGATCAGGTAGGCCAGGTTGGACAGAACCGTCCCCGAGGATGCGATCACGGCGTAACCTCCGCCACGTCGTGGGCGTCGAGGCCCCAGTCGTCACCACCCGACCAGCGCTCCCTCTTCCAGATGGGCACCGACACCTTGACGGTGTCTATGCAGAACCGGGCGGCCTCGAACGCCTCCCCCCGGTGAGCGGCCGACACGGCGACCAGCACCGAGTACTCGCCCACCGCCAGCGTCCCGGTCCGGTGCCAGATCGCCACCCGGCCCGTGCCGGGCCACTTGTCGACGGCCGCCGCGGCGATCTGCGCCAACCGGGGCTCGACCTGCGAGGCGTAGGCCTCGTACTCCAACTCGACGACGTCGGGCCGGCCCTCGGCGTGGTCGCGAACCGTCCCCCCGAAGACGACCACGGCCCCGCAGTCGTCCCTCCTCGCCCAGGTGGCCGCCCGGTCCAG
>JAKAXN010000294.1 GCA_021816565.1 Actinomycetes bacterium | reverse complement strand
TCCAGCTCCGGCGCTGGCTCGACGCCGGGTTCCCGTACCCGGCGGTGGTGACCATCGCCGACAACGCCAGCACCGACGGCACCTGGGAGGTGGCCCGCCGTCTGGCCCGCACGGTGCCGGGGGTCGAGGCCCTGCGCCTGGCCGAGAAGGGCCGGGGCCGGGCGCTGGCCGCCGCATGGTCGGCCAGCCGGGCATCGGTGCTGGTCTACATGGACGTCGACCTTTCCACAGATCTGGCAGCGCTGCTGCCACTGGTTGGATCCGTGGCCTCGGGGCACAGCCAGGTGGCCATCGGCAGCCGGCTGACCCAGGGATCGCGGGTGGGTCGGGGGGTGGTGCGCGAGGTCGTCTCCCGCGGTTACAACCAGCTCATCCGGCTGGCCGTGGGGCGGCGCTTCACCGATGCCCAGTGCGGGTTCAAGGCGCTGAGCGCCGACGCCGCAGCGCTCCTGCTGCCGCACATCGAGGACGGCGGCTGGTTCTTCGACACGGAGCTGCTGCTGAGAGCCGCCGCCGCCGGCATGCGCATACACGAGGTCCCGGTCGACTGGATGGACGATCCCGACTCCCGGGTGCACATAGCCAGCACCGCGTGGTCGGATCTTCGGGGCCTGGCCCGGGTGGCCGGTCGGCTGATCCTGCGGCGGCTCGCCCTGGCCGGGGCCGCGCTCGCCACGGTGGCCGCCCTGGCGGTGCTCGTGGCCCGGTTCCTCGGTCCCGCGCCCGGCGCGCTGGTCGCGGTCTTCTCGGCCGCCGCGCTCGGTGCCGCTGGTCGCAGCGCGGCGCGGGTCTGGCGTCGGGCGGCCCGCCTGGCCGGGTCTCCCGCTGCGAGGCTGAGGGTGGTGGGCGCCGGGCCGGAACCCGGTTCGGCCCGGGCCGGGACTTGACCGCCCCCGCCCCGGCCGCCCCCGTCACCCGGGCTGCGACCGGCTCGGGGGACCGGGCCGGCGCCGGGGCCGGTGGCCGGTCGATGGCCCGGAGGCTCCTGCGGGGCCGGCCCGGCGACCCGGCCTGGGCGCGACCCGCGCTCGTGGCCCTGCTGGCCTCGGCCACGGCCCTCTACGTGGTCGGGCTGGGGGCGTCGGGCTGGGCCAACGGTTTCTACTCCGCCGCCGTGCAGGCCGGGTCGCGCAGCTGGAAGGCCGCCTTCTTCGGGTCCCTCGACCCGTCCGGGTTCATCACCGTCGACAAGCCGCCGGCGTCGCTGTGGGTGATGGAGCTGTCGGCCCGGCTGTTCGGGCTCAGCTCGTGGAGCATCCTGGTGCCGTCGGCTCTCGAGGGGGTGGCGTGCGTGGCCGTGCTCTACGCCACCGTGCGCCGGGTCTTCGGCCCGGCGGTGGGGCTCCTCAGCGGCGCTCTGTTCGCCCTCACACCGGTGTCGGCGCTGATGTTCCGCTTCAACGACCCGGATCCCCTCCTGGTCCTGTTCCTCCTCGCCGCCACCTACGCCGCGGTGCGGGCCCTGGAGTCCGAGCGGGGCTGGTGGCTCACCGCCTCGGCGGCGATGGTCGGAGCCGGGTTCCTGGCCAAGATGCTGCAGGCTCTGGTCGTGGTCCCGGTTCTGGCTTCGGTGTACCTGTGGGCCGGCCCGGGCCGGGCCCGGACCCGGTGGCTGCGGCTGACCGGCGCCGGGGCCGTGCTGGTCGTCGCCGCCGGATGGTGGGTGGCGGTGGTCTCGCTCGTGCCGGCCGGGGAGCGCCCCTACATCGGCAGCTCCCAGGACAACAGCCTCCTCAACCTGATCTTCGGCTACAACGGTTTCGGGCGCCTCACCGGATCGGAGGCCGGGGCCGTCGGCTTCAACCCCGGGAGCGGGGGCGGTTCGGGCCCGGCCGGATGGCTGCGGCTGGTCGACCCGCAGTACCGCCCGGCCATCGGCTGGTTCCTGCCGGCCGCGGTGATGCTCGGAGCCGCCGCGCTCTGGATCACCCGGCGGTGGCCCCGCCGGGACCCGGCCCGGGCGTCAGTGGTGCTGTGGGTCGCCACCGCCGTGGTCACCGGGGCCACCATAAGCCTGGGCCGGGGGGTCATCCACCCGTACTACAGCGTGGCCCTGGCCCCGGCGGTCAGCGCCGTGTGCGCCATAGGAACCGGCCTCCTGTGGGTTCGCCGCCACGATCGCCGGGTGCGGTCCGTGCTGGCCGCCACGCTCGGTGTGACCCTGGTGTGGGGGGTGTGGATCCTGGCCGGGGCCCCGTGGTCGGGGGCCGGGCCGGCGGTCGCCGCGGCGACCGCCGCGGGAGTGGCCGCCCTGCTGTCGCGGCGGCTCTGTCGTCCTACCTTTCCGGTGCTGGCCGCCGCGGTGGCGCTGTGCCTGCTCGGCCCGGCCCTGTTCAGCCTGGCCACGGCCGCCTCCCCCCACCGCAGCGCCATCCCCGACGTCGGGTTCGCTCCCACGACCGCCGGCCTGTCGCCGGCCCGGGCAGCTGCGGCCCGGGAGGTGGAGCGCACCGGTGGGCTGCTGCTGGCTCCCCGGCCGGACCGGGCGGCGGTGGCGGAGATCCGCACCGCCTCGCCCCGCTACCGGTGGGCCGCGGCGACAGTCGGGGGCGAGCGGGCCGCCGGGTACCAGCTGGCCTCGGGCCGCCCGGTGATGGCCGTGGGCGGGTTCAACGGCACCGACCCGGACCCGACCCTGGCTGCTTTCGAGGGCTACGTCCGTAGCGGGGCCATCCGCTGGTTCCTGGTCGCCGGCCCCCCGCTGTGGGCCTCCGGCCCGACCGCCGCCGCGGCGCCCGCCGCCGCGCCCCCCGACCCGGCCTCCGACGCCCGGGCCATCACCGCCTGGGTCGAGGCCCGCTTCCCGGCCCGGCGGGTCGGCTACGTCACCTTCTACGACCTCACCCGCTAGCTGCCGGCCGGGCTGGCAGACTGGTCGGGGATGAGCGTCACCACCGGCACCGACCGCGATCTGTACGGCGAAGTGGTGGGCCAGGACCGGGCGGTGGGGCTGCTCCGGTCCGCGGCCCTCCGGCCGGTCCACGCCTACCTGTTCATCGGCCCGGCCGGCACCGGGAAGCGGGCCGCCGCGCTCAGCTTCGCCGCCTCGCTACTGTGCCCCCACCACGGCGACCACGCCGGGGCCGGGGGGCTCGACGACAGCTGTCGCCGGGTGCTCGACGGGCTCCATCCCGACGTGGTCACCGTGGAACGGGAGGGGGCGTCGATCGGTATGGGCGCAGCTCGCGAGGTGACCCGGACGGCGTTCATGAGCCCGGTGGAGGGCAGCCGCAAGGTGGTGATCCTCCACGACTTCCACCTGGTGCGCGACTCCGGCCCGGCGCTGCTCAAGACCATCGAGGAGCCGCCCGCCACCACGGTGTTCGTCATCCTGGCCGACTACCTGCCGCCGGAGCTGGTCACCATCGCCAGCCGGTGCCTGCAGGTGGACTTCGCCCCGCTGCGGCCGGCGGCGGTGGTGGCTGCCCTGGTGGCCGACGGGGTCGAACCGGAACGGGCCGCCCAGCTGGCCGAGGCGGCCGGGGGGCGCCTGGACCGGGCCCGCCTGCTGGCCGCCGACCCGCAGTTCGAGCTGCGCCGGCAGGCCTGGCACGCCATCCCGGCCCGGCTAGACGGGAGCGGGACCACCGCGGCGGCCGTGGCCGACGAGCTGCTGGCCTTCCTGGACTCGAGCGTGGCCCCCCTGAAGGACCGCCACGCCCGGGAGCTGGAGGAGCTCACCGAGCGCAACGCCCGGGCCTTCGAGGTCAGCGGGGGTCGGGGTGGCAAGGGCAAGGGGCGGGGCCGGGCCACCAAGGCCGCTCTGAGCGCCGGGGTGGGCGAGATGGAGGAACGACACAAGCGGGAGATACGCCGGCAGCGCACCGACGAGCTGAGGGCCGGGCTGGCCACCCTCTCGGCCGCCTACCGGCAGCGCCTGGCTGCCGCGCCCGACGCCCGCCGGCGGGCCGACGCCATGGAGGCGGTACGCCGGGTCGACCTGACGTCGAAGAGCCTGGCGTTCAACCCGGGGGAGCTGCTGGCCCTGCAGGCCCTGCTGTGCCGCCTGGGTCGCCTGTCGTCGAGCTGACGGGGCCCGGCGCCGGGTCCGGCCCCGGGGTCTAGCCCTCGACGGCCAGGCGCAGCCCGAAGCCGATGAGCACCACCCCGGTCGCCCGGTTGAGCCGCCGCCTGAGGCGGTCGGTGGCCAGCCATCCGGTGAGCTGCTCGACGAAGATCAGCATCAGGGCGAAGTACACGGCGGTCTCCACCACGAAGATGAGGCCGAGGCCGACCGTCACCGCCGCCACCGGGGAGTGGCGGGGGATGAACGCCGGGAAGAACGTGATGAAGAACACCCCTACCTTGGGGTTGAGTAGGTCGGTCATGAGCCCGGCGCGAAATCCCCGGCCCACGATCGAACGGGCCGGCCCGGGCCGGTCGACCGGCTGGCCGAGGGCCCGGCTGCGCAGGGCCTGCACCCCGATGTAGAGAAGGTAGGCCGCGCCGGCCAGGCGCAGCGCCAGGTAGCCGTCCTGCGAGGCCCGCAGCACCGCGGTGAGCCCCAGCGCCGCCGCCGACATCCACACGAGCAGCCCGCTCAGCACCCCGAGGGCGGTGAGCGCCGCCTGCCGGCGCCCGTTGAGCACGACGCTGCGCAGCACGACCAGGGTGTCGGGCCCCGGGATCAGCACTATCAGCGCGGCGGCCGCCGAGAAGGCCAGAAGATCCGTGGTCACTGCCCCTCCCGTCCCTGTGGTGTCCGCTCCGGCACGGGCCGAGCGTAGCCAGCCCGGCGGCCCGGCCGCTCCCGGTCAGCCGGCCGGCTCAGCTGCCGCCCGGGGCGGTGGTGGTGGTGGAGCACGACAGGCTGGAGCTGCTCAGCCCGGCCATGCCCGCCAGGGCGGCATCGGAGGCCGGAATCTGGAACCCCACGGGGGCGGTGGGGTCCCCGGAGGCGGTGTTCACGGCCTGCTGGTTGGCGCACAGGCCGCTCAGGCCGTTGCGGGCCAGGTTCCCGGGGTTGAGCGGGGAGGCCGGCGAGCCGCTCCCTCCGCAGGACCGGGCGGCCATGATCGTGAGCACCAGTGTCACCACCAGCGTCACCATTTTCATGACCAGGCGGGCCCGCATGATGCTCACGCCCCCAGCCTCGGCCGGCTACGGGTGGAGCTTGACCATCCGGAAAAAGGGGAGAGCCCGGCGTGGCTCGGCCCGGTCCTTCCTAGCCCGCCACGTAGGCTGCCAGGTGCTGGCCGGTCAGCGTGGAGCGGGCATCGACCAGGGCGGCCGGGGTGCCCTCGAAGACCACCCGGCCTCCGTCGTGGCCGGCGCCCGGGCCGAGGTCGATGATCCAGTCGGCGTGGGCCATAACCGCCAGGTGGTGCTCGACCACGATCACCGACCGGCCCGAGTCGACCAGGCGGTCGAGGAGCCCGAGGAGATGTTCCACGTCGGCCAGGTGCAGCCCGGTGGTCGGCTCGTCGAGGACCAGGACGCCGCCCCGGTCACCCATGTGGGTGGCCATCTTGAGCCGCTGCCTCTCGCCGCCCGACAGCGTGGTCAGAGGCTGGCCCAGGGTCAGGTAGCCGAGGCCCGCGTCGGCCATCCGTTCCAGGATGGCGTGGGCCGCCGGGGTGCGGGCCGGGCCGGTGCCGAAGAACCGGCCGGCGTCGGCGACCGACAGGGCCAGGACCTCGCTGATGTCCAGGCCGCCCAGGCGGTACCCCAGGACCGAGGCGTCGAAGCGCCGGCCGCCACAGTCCTCACAGGTGGTGGCCACGGAGGCCATCGTCGCCAGGTCGGTGTAGAGCACGCCGGTGCCGTTGCAGGTGGGGCAGGCCCCCTCCGAGTTGGGGCTGAACAGGGCCGGCTTGACCCCGTTGGCCTTGGCGAACGCCTTGCGGACCGGTTCCAGGAGGCCGGTGTAGGTCGCCGGGTTGCTGCGTCGGGATCCCCGGATGGGGCCCTGGTCCACCGCCACCACCCCGG
>JAKAXN010000293.1 GCA_021816565.1 Actinomycetes bacterium | reverse complement strand
TGGACCTGGAGCGTCAGGGCCGGCTGGTGGCGCTCATCACCCAGAACATCGACGAGCTCCACCAGCGGGCGGGCAGCGACCCCAACCGGGTGATCGAGGTGCACGGGACCATGCACCGGGTCGTGTGCTGGGACTGCGGGGACCGGGCTCCCATGCAGGTGGCCCTGGATCGGGTGCGGGCCGGGGAGGAGGACCCGCCCTGCCGGCGCTGCGGCGGCATCCTCAAATCGGCCACCATCAGCTTCGGCCAGGCCCTCGACGCCAAGACCATCCTGAGGGCCGAGATGGCGGCCGGCTCCTGCGACGTCCTGATGGCCGTCGGCACCACGCTCGGGGTGCACCCGGCCGCCGGGCTGGTGCCGCTGGCCGCCGAGGCCGGAGCCCAGGTGGTCATCATCAACGCCGAGCCGACCCCCTACGACGATCTGGCCGCCGCCGTGGTGCGCGCTTCGATCAGCGAGGTCCTGCCCGAGCTGGTCGCCCTGCCCGCTTGAACAGCCGCAGCCGGGCGGCGGGGGGCGGCTACCAGCCCCCCCGGTGGACCACCTCCTCGCGCGGTCGGCGGGGGCGGCGCGACGGCGAACCGGCCGGCCCGGGATCGGGGGCCGGCCACCCCAGGGCCACCGCCCCGATCGGGTCCCACTCCGGCGGTACCCCGAACTCCCGGCGCAGGCGCCCGGCGGCCCCCGGCCGCAGGGCGAAGAACAACGCCCCCAGTCCCTCGGTCACCGCCCCCAGCAGCACCACCATGGTGGCGAACGACACGTCGACGGTCCAGTAGGCGACGTCCCACCCGCCGCCCGGCCCGGCCGGCGCCTTGTCGGCCTCCTCGTAGCGGGAGCGGTAGGCAGCCTCGCAGGCCAGGGGGATCACCACGGTGGGGGCCCGGACCAGGCCGGGGAGGGTCGGCGCCGCCAGCCACGCCGGATCGGCGTTGGCCGCCCAGAACCGGCCGACCTGGTCGGCACCCTCCAGCACCAGGAAGGCCCATCCCTGGGTGTGGCCGGCTGAGGGGGCCCGCCGGGCCCGGTCCATCAGGCGGTCCACCACGGCCGGATCGAGCGGCCGGTCGGAGAAGTTCCGGCACATCCGCCGACGCCGGATGACCTCGTCCAAGTCCATATCCTGACCGTAACGGTAGGATTTACGCCGTGCTCCGGAAAACGGCTTCAGCCGGGCCCCGGAGCGGCAGGACTTCGGAAAATATTTTCCGCCCGTAGGCGTTTCCCCAGGGGAACGGACCTGAACGACCCAAGGAGCAAGATGGCCAGCTTCCGTGATCTGCTGCGTGACACCAAGGCGCGCATCCGCGAGATCGAGACCTCTGACGCCGAGACCGAGGTGGGCCGCCCCGGCACCGTCGTGCTCGACGTCCGCGAGCCCGACGAGTACGAGCAGGGGGCCCTGCCCGGCGCCGTTCACATCCCCCGGGGCCACCTGGAGAGCCAGGTGGAGAACAAGCTCCCCGACCGCGACGCCCACGTGGTGGTGTACTGCGCCGGCGGGACCCGCTCGGCCTTCGCCGCCGACACGCTGGCCCAGCTCGGCTACACCGACGTGGTGTCGATGGCCGGCGGGTTCAACAAGTGGAAAGACGAGGGCCGCACCTGGCGGGCGCCGGTCAGCCTGACGGCCGAGCAGCGCAACCGCTACCAGCGGCACATCCTGCTGCCCGAGGTGGACGTGGCCGGGCAGGCCAAGCTGCTCGACTCCAAGGTCCTGCTGCTCGGTGCCGGTGGCCTCGGGTCGCCGGCCGCCCTGTACCTGGCCGCGGCGGGCGTCGGCACGCTCGGCATCATCGACATGGACGTGGTGGACGAGTCCAACCTGCAGCGCCAGATCCTGCACAACATGGACCGCGTGGGCGAGCGGAAGGTCGACTCGGCCAAGAAGACCCTGACCGGGCTGAACCCGGACGTCACGGTGGTGACCTACGACGTGCGCCTGGGCGCCGACAACATCATCGACATCTTCTCCGGCTACGACGTCATCATCGACGGCACGGACAACTTCCCGACCCGCTACCTGGTCAACGACGCATCGCTGAAGCTGGACATCCCGGTGGTGCACGGCTCCATCTTCCGATTCGAGGGTCAGGCCAGCGTGTACCTGCCCCACCAGGGGCCGTGCTACCGCTGCCAGGTGCCCGAGCCGCCCCCGGCCGAGCTGGCCCCGTCGTGCTCGGAGGCTGGGGTGCTCGGCGTGCTGCCGGGCATCATCGGCAGCATCCAGGCCATGGAGGCCATCAAGCTGCTGCTCGGCATCGGCGACCTGCTGGTGGGCCGGCTGCTGGCCTACGACGCCCTCGAGGAGAGCTTCCGGACCTTCAAGGTCAACCGGGATCCGGAGTGCGCCGCTTGCAGTATCCCCAAGGAGCAGCTCGTGATCGCCGAGTATGACGGGCTGTGCATGCCCCATCCCATCCAGGCTCCGGTATCCGCCTAGGAAAAAGGGCCGCCCCCGCGGTCCTGGCGCTCCTGCCGCTGATCTTCGCCGGGTGCGGGGTCGGGTCGTCCCGCAACCCGGCCCTCCCCGCTCCCCGGTCGAACCCGGCGGCGGTCGCGGCCGGGCGGGGCCCGGCCGTCTCGGTGTCGGGTTCGGCCCCGCAGCTCTCGGGCCACCCGGCCGCCGACGCCCTGCTGCGCCGGGACGCCGCCGCGCTGGGTTCCGGCTGCCGGCCGGTCACCGAGCGCGACGATCCGCAGCTGGCCTCGTTCCTGTGGACCTGCCCGGGCAAGCGGGTGGCCACCGCCACCGTCGGGCTGGCTGCGGACCGGCAGCTGACCCTCGACGATCTGCTCACCGGTTCGTACCGTTCGTACCTGACGTCGATCGCCCAGGCCCAGTTCCAGGCCGACGGGGTGGCCAACCCGTCGGTCAGCGATCTGGGCACCTGGTACCTCACCCCGGCCGCCCTGGTGGTCGTGTTCCCGTCCGGTCCGGTGTCGTTCCCGGTCTCCAGCCTCACCCCCTACCTGAAGGACCCGGCACTGTTCGGCTGAGCTGCGGCCGGATCGGGCCCGGTTCCGGAGCACCTCCCGCTGTCCATCTAACCTTTACGTCATGGCCAGCGACGCCCGCCGGACGGATTCCGGTATCGAGATCAAGCCGGTGTACACCGCCGGCGACCTGGAGCGCTGGGACCCGGACCAGCAGCTCGGGACCCCCGGATCGTTCCCCTTCACCCGGGGGATCTACCCGACGATGTACCGGGGCCGGCCCTGGACGATCCGTCAGTACTCCGGGTTCGGCACCGCCGAGGCCACCAACGAGAGGTGGCGGCTGCTCCTGGCCGGTGGTGGTACCGGCCTGTCGTGCGCTTTCGACCTGCCCACCCAGATGGGCTACGACTCCGACCATCCCCGGTCGCTGGGCGAGGTGGGCAAGGTGGGCGTGGCCATCGACTCCCTCGACGACATGCGGGTGCTGCTGTCGGGCCTGCCGCTCGACCAGGTGACCACGTCGATGACCATCAACGCCACGGCGTCGATCCTGCTGCTGCTCTACCAGCTGGTCGCCGAGGAGCAGGGCGTGCCGGCGGCCGAGCTGGGCGGAACCATCCAGAACGACATCTTGAAGGAGTACGTGGCCCGGGGCACCTACATCTACCCGCCCCGCCAGTCGATGCGGCTGATAACCGACATCTTCGCCTACTGCCGCGAGAACCTCCCCAGCTGGAACACCATCTCCATCTCCGGCTACCACATCCGCGAGGCCGGGTCGACGGCTGTTCAGGAGATCGCCTTCACGCTGGCCAACGGCATCGCCTACGTCGATGCCGCGGTCAAGGCCGGCCTGCCGGTTGACGAGTTCGCCCCCCGGCTGAGCTTCTTCTGGAACGCCCACAACAACTTCTTCGAGGAGGTGGCCAAGTTCCGGGCCGCCCGCCGGATGTGGGCCCGGATCATGACCGAGCGGTTCGGGGCCAGGGACGAGAAGAGCAA
The DNA here is from genome assembly GCA_021816565.1 of Actinomycetes bacterium. Next base: position 2,030 of record JAKAXN010000293.1, on the reverse strand, counting down.
GCTCCTCCGCTTCCACACCCAGACCGGCGGGTCCACCCTCACCGCCCAGCAGCCGGAGAACAACATCGCCCGGGTCACCCTCCAGTCCCTCGCCGCGGTGCTCGGCGGGACCCAGAGCCTGCACGCCAACGGCTTCGACGAAGCCCTCGGTCTGCCCACCGCCAAGGCTGCCACCATCGCTCTGCGCACCCAGCAGATAGTCGCCAACGAGTCGGGGGTCACCGACACCGTCGACCCGCTGGCCGGTTCGTACTTCGTGGAGTCCCTCACCGACGCGGTGGAGACCGAGGCGTGGTCGTATCTGGAGAAGATCGACGGGATGGGCGGATCGGTGGCGGCCATCGAGGCCGGCTACATGCAGGACGAGATCGAGCAGGCCGCGTACTCCTACGCCAAGGAGGTGGACGCCGGCACGAAGGTCATCGTCGGTGTCAACAAGTTCGTCGACGAGGCCCCCGGCTCGGCCGAGGTGTTCCCCATCGATCCGGCGCTGGAGCGCCATCAGGTGGAGCGGGTCCGGCGGACCCGGGCCGAGCGGGACCAGGCGGCGGTCGACGCCGCCCTGGCCGACGTGGCCACCGCGGCCAGGGGGTCGAGCAACCTCCTGCCGCCCATGAAGGAGGCCCTGCGCCGGCGGGCCACTCTCGGGGAGGTAAGTGACGTGTTGAGAGCCGAGTTCGGCGTGTTCCAGCCGAGTCGTTGAGGTGGCCGTGCGTTTCGTGATCATCGGCGGGGGGCCGGCGGGCAACACCGCGGCCACCTACGCCGCCCGGCTCGGCGCCGATGTGACGGTGATCGAAAGAGACGTGGTGGGCGGAGCCGCCCACCTGTGGGACTGCATCCCGTCCAAGACCATGATCGCCACGGGAGGGGCCATGAGCTTCTCCCGGCGCATCGAGGGCATGGGGCTCTCCCACCAGGACGCCACCTTGGACATCGAGGCCCAGCGTCACCGCATCGCGGAGATCGAGGAGCACCTCAACACCCAGGTGACCCGCCTGCTGACCAGCCAGGGGGTCCGCCTGATCCGCGGCAGCGGCCGCCTGGTCGGGCCCCACCGGGTGGTGGCCACCACCGACCAGGGTGAGGAGGAGATCGAGGCGGACGCCATCCTCATCGCCACCGGCAGTCGGCCCCGCATCCCGGACTGGGCCGAACCGGACGGGGAGAGGGTGCTCACGACCCGCCAGGCGTACCCCCCTCCGGCCATGCCCGAGCACCTGATCGTGATCGGCTCGGGGGTCACCGGGGTGGAGTTCGTCCACATGTTCAGCTCGTTCGGAGCCAAGGTGACGCTGATCGTCAGCCGCCAGCAGGTCCTGCCGAGCAAGGACCCCGAGGTGGCCGCCGCCCTCGAGGAGGAGTTGCTGCGGCGCGGTGTGCGCCTGTTCAAGGGGGCCCGGGCCGAGGGCATCGACGTGGCCGACGGGGAGGTGGCCGTCCGCTGCGACGACGGCCGGATCGCCCGGGGCACCCACGCGCTGCTGGCCATCGGCTCCATCCCCAACAGCGACGGGCTGGGCCTCGAGCTGGCGGGGGTCAAGACCGATTGGGGCTTCGTCCCGGTCAACCACCACTGCCAGTCCAACATCGCCCACATCTACGCCGCCGGTGACGTGTCAGGGAAGCTGCCGCTTTCTTCTGTCGCATCCATGCAGGGGCGCAAGATCGCCGAGCACATCATGGGAATCCACACCCGTGAGCACCGCCACATCGACTACGAGAAGGCGGCCTCGGCGATCTTCACCGAGCCGGAGATAGCCGACGTGGGGTTGGCCGAGGCGGAGGCGTTCGCCACCGGCCGCAAGATCCGGGTCACCAAGGTGCCCTACGCGGCGGCGGCCAAGGCCCTGATCAACGACGACCCGGGCGGCTTCGTGAAGATCATCTCCGACCCGGCCACGGGTGTGGTGCTCGGCGGATCGATCGTCGGCCGCCACGCCGCCGAGTTGATCTCGGTGCTGGCGCTGGCCGTCACCGCCCACCTGAAGGTGAGCGACATCGTCGAGAGCTGCCTGGTCCACAGATCG
>JAKAXN010000292.1 GCA_021816565.1 Actinomycetes bacterium | reverse complement strand
GAGGTCGGCACCTCCGCGGCCGGCGCCGTCACCGGCGGCGAGGTCAACGCCGCCACCGCGGGTAGGGCCCCGAGCAGGCCGCCCTCGAAGACCTTGCCCCGGCCGCCGTCTACGGTGACCCGCTCCCCGCTGCGCAGGACGGTGGTGGCGTTCCTGGTACCCACCACGCACGGCACCCCGAGCTCCCGGCTGACGATGGCGGCGTGGCAGGTCATGCCGCCGCCGTCGGTGACCAGGGCGGCGGCCCGGCGGATGGCCGGCACCCAGTCGGGGTTGGTCATGGGAGCCACCAGCACCTCCCCGGGCTGGAGCTGGTCACCCTCGGCCGGTGTGGACAGGACCCGCACCCGGCCGGTCGCCACCCCGGCTGCCGCCCCCAGCCCGGAGGCCAGCACGGCCGGCTCGGCCGGAGCCATCCCGGCTGGAGCCGTCCCGGCCGGAGCCGTCCCGGCCGGGACCGGCCCGGCGCCGGTGCCGGCCGCGGGACCGGACCGGTCCTCCCCGGCCAGGGTGGTGATGGGCCGGCTCTGCACCAGCCACACCCGGCCACCCTCCTCGACGGCGAACTCCATGTCCTGGGGGGAGCCGTAGTGCTGCTCCACCCTGATGGCCAGCCGGGCCAGTTCGAGGACCGTCTCGTCCGCCAGCACCCGGGCCGAGGCCTCCGCCGGGGTCAGCGGGACCTTCAGGTCACCGTCGGGACCGGCCACGATCTTGTGGCTCTTCTGACCGATCCGCACGTCGCGCAGGGCCGGGCCGGCCTTGGATATGACGTAGGTGTCGGGTTCGACCCGACCGCCCACCACCACCTCACCCTGGCCGAAGGCGGCCTCCAGCACCATGAGATCCCGCTCCCCGGTGGCCGGGTCCACGGTGAAGATCACTCCCGACGCCGCGGGGTGGACCATCCGCTGCACCACGACGGCGATGGCCGGCTCGTCGGTGATGTGGCGGGTGAAGCGGTAGGCGATGACCCGCTCGCCGAACATCGACGACCAGCACTCCTTCAGCTGCTCCAGCACCTGCTGCTCGCCGGACACGTTGGTGAAGGTCTGGTTCATCCCGGCGAACGACACGCCTTCGGTGTCCTCCGAGGTGGCCGACGAGCGGACGGCGACCACCGCCCCCGGGCCCAGATCCCGGTACGCGGTGGTGACGGCGGCGGCCACGTCGGAGGGCAGCTCCACCCCCCGCACGGTGTCGCGCAGGGTCCGGCTCAGCTCGGCCAGGGCGGCCAGGTCGTCGGGGTCGATGCGGGCCGACGCCTCCCGCAGCCGCTCGCGCACACCGGCGAAGTCCATGGCCGCCAGGTACGCCCCGGCGGTGACCACGAACCCGTCGGGCACCGGGAAACCGCCGGAGACCAGTTCCCCCAGGTTGGCCCCCTTGCCGCCGGCCCGGGCGGTGTCACCCCTGCGCAACTCCTTGAACCACAGAACCGGCTGCATGGGACCTCCTCCGGCCAACGGCCACCTACGGCCTACGGCGACGGGCGCTCCCATCCTCGGGCTGGCGGGCGGGGCGGGAAAGAGGCGAACGTCACGGCGCGGACCAGGCGGGGATCCCCGGCGTCACGTGACCTACGGCCCCTGTCGGTCCCGCCGGGGCGCACCCACACTTGGGACTGACGCCCGAGGGGCACCGGACCCGAGGGCGCCGAATCCAAGGGAACGGCCCACCGGCACGGAAGAGGAGGGCGGCGGTGCAGCGCATACGAGTTTCGGGACCCGACGAGGTCGCCTCCCTGCTCCGCACGATCGCCGACGGCGTGGCCGCGGGCCGGATCGGGCTCGGCGGCCAGGCCTTCAGCTGCTCAGAGCGGATCAGCGCGGTGGTCGAGGCGCCCGACAGCGGGGAGCAGATGACGATCCTGACCATGCTGCTCCACTTCGGCGAGCACGCCGAGCGGCGGCCCGGCCAGGTGGTGGAGCAGGAGCTGACTCACCCCGGGGGCTGAGCCGATACGGCCCGGCGCCGGGGCGGCGCCTGGTGGCCGGGGAGGCGGGCCGAGTAGATCGAGTACCCGTCGAGGTGGCGGGCCACCAGCGTGGCCAGGAAGGTGGCCACCATGATCGGGATCATGAGGTTGAACCCGCTGTGGGTGAGCTCGACCACCAGCACCAGCCCGGCCAGCGGGGCCTGGATGGAGGCCCCCAGCATGGCCGCCGCCCCCACCAGGGCGTAGGCACCGGACGGGGCGCCCGGCCACAGGAGAATCCACAGCTGCCCGACGAAGCCGCCGAACACGGCCCCGGTGCTCATGAACGGGGTGAAGAGGCCGCCCGAGCCCCCCGATCCGAGGCACAGCGAGGTGACCACGGGCTTCAGGGCGAACAGGGCGAGGAGCAGCAGGATGCTCCCCTGGCCGAGGAACGCCCGGTGGGCCATGTCCTTGCCGTTGCCGAACAGGGCCGGGTAGGCGATGCCGATCAACCCCACCATGGTGAAGGCCACCGGGATGGCGACCAGGACCAGCCGGCCCGACGCCCGGTGGTGGGACACCCATCCGATGGCCCGGATGTAGACGCTGGCGACCAGGCCGATCACCGGCCCGAAGACCAGGGCCCACACCAGCAGGGACATCCCGAACTTGTAGTCGGGGATGTTGAGATACGTGGCGTGGCGGGGCAGGTAGATCCACCCGACGAAGGTGGCGATGGCGCTGCAGGCCACGGCCGGCAGCACCACCGGCAGGGCCACCGAGCCGACCAGCAGCTCAGCCGCGAAGAGGGCCCCGCCCAGCGGCACGTTGTAGACCGCGGCCAGGCCGGCCCCGGCCCCGCAGGCGACCAGCAGGCGGCGCTGGCCCTCGTTGAGCCCCAGCCACTGGCTGCTGACACTGCCCGAAACCCCGCCCATCAGCTTGGGGGCCGACTCGCGCCCGATCGAGGCGCCGAGCCCGATCACCACCTCGGATATCACCCCGGTGAGGAAGCTGCGGGTGGCCGACAGCCGCCCGTCCTTGGCCCAGATGGCCTCGTCCACCTCGGACTCGCCCTTGACGTAGCGGCGCAGGAAGTACCACGCCACCCCGCCGAAGACCCCGGCGATCATCAGCGACACCACCCGGTGCAGCCCGGTGGCCTTCTCCACCTGGCTCTGGAAGTCCCCGCTGCCGTGACCGAAAGCCAGATGCTCGAAGGAGAACAGCACCACCATCATCAACACGCCGAACAGCCCGGTGCCGACACCGGTGATCACCAGCGCCAGCCAGAATTTCCACGTCAGCGGAGCGTCACCGTCGCCGGTGATGTTCGGCTGCTCGGTGGCGCCGCGACCGGACGGAAGCCGGCGTTTGAACACCGGAGTCGGCACGCGCACCCGGCGCAACGTCATGTCGTCTTCGGGGGAAGCGATACCCCCCAGTGTAGGCGCGACGCCTCCGGGGGCCCCATCCGGGCAGGCCCCGGACCGGCCCCGGGACCGACGTCAGGCGGAGGGGCCGACCAGCACCGGGGCCTCCGGGGCGTCCTCCCCGGGGGCCTCCACGCCCTCCACGTTGAGCTGCGGGAGGAGGCGGTCCAGCCACCCGGGCAACCACCAGTTGGCCCGGCCCAGCACGTGCATGATGGCCGGCACCAGCACCGTGCGCACGATGAACGCGTCGATGATGATGGCTCCGGCCAGGCCGATCCCGAACTGCTTGATCACCACGTTGTCCCCGAGGGCGAACGACGCGAACACCAGGATCATGATCGACGCGGCGGCGGTGATGACCCGACCGGTGGCCGCCTGGCCCACGGTGACGGCGCCGGTCGGATCACCGCGGCGCACCCATTCCTCGCGCATCCGGCTGACCAGGAACACCTCGTAGTCCATGGACAGGCCGAACAGGATGGAGATGAGCATCACCGGCAGGAAGACCTCCACCGGGGCGGTGGCGGAGATGCGGAACAGGGACCGGCCCCAACCCCACTCGAACACCGCGTTCAAGATGCCGAGGGCCGCCCCGACCGAGAGCAGGTTCATCACCGATGCGACCAGCGGGACCAGCAGGCTGCGGAACACCGCCATGAGCAGCAGGAAGCCCAGCAGGACCACCACCGACAGGAACAGGACGAGCTTCGAGGACAGGATGTGGGCGAAGTCGGTCTGGATGGCCGTGGTGCCGCCGACCAGCACGGTGATCCCGGTCCCGGCCTGGGCCCGGGGCAGGACGCTCGTGCGCAGCCGGTCGAGCAGGACGGTGGTGCGGGCCGACTGGGGGCTGGTCTGCGGGTAGAGGGTGGCCACGGCCACATGCCCGTTGGGGCTGAGGACCGGGCGCGACACCGACACCACGCCCGGCTCGGTGGACACCGCCTGGGTGATGCGGGCGAAGGCGGGGGCCGCGGCCGGAGAGGGCAGCTCGGCCACCAGCTGGAACGGCCCGGTGAAGCCGGGACCGAAGCCCCGGGCCAGGAGGTGGTAGGCCTGCAGCGTCGTGGAGCCGGGGGGATCGCTGCCGGCGTCGTCGAGGCCGAGCCTCAGGGAGAAGACCGGCAGGGCGGCGGCTACGACGATCAGCAGGCCTACAGCCGCCGGCAGCTTGTGGTGGCGCTCGACGAAGCGGGACCAGCGGTACCAGAACCCCGAGCTGTTCTCGTCCACCGGGCCGTGGTCGGCCAGCCGGCCCCGCTGGCGCCGGCTCAGCACCTTCTCCCCGAAGAAGCCGAGCAGGGCGGGCAGCAGGGTGATCGAGGCCAGCATGGTGAGCAGCACGGTCAGCGACGAGCAGACCGCCAGGCCGTAGAGGAACGGCAGCCCGAGGGCGAACTGGCCGAGCAGGGCGATGCACACGGTGAGGCCGGCGAAGAACACCGCCCGGCCGGCGGTGTTCACCGCCTCGACCGCCGAGTCCTCCACGGCCCGGCCGTGCTTGAGGCCGCTGCGGTGCCGGGTGACGATGAAGAGGGCGTAGTCGACCCCGACCCCGAGGCCGATCAGGACGCCGAGGATGGTGGCGAAGCTGGCCACCGCGAAGACGTGGCTGAGCAGACCGGTGAGGGCGTAGCCGATGCCGATGGCTATGAGGGCGGTGATGATCGGCAGGAACGCCGCGAAGAGGGCGCCGAAGGCCAGGCCCAGCACGATCAGGGCGAAGAGGATGCCGGCTCCGGTGCTGCTGGAGCTGGTCGGGGCCCGGGCATTCTCGATGTCGGGGCCGGCCAGGGCCACCTTCAGGTGGGAGTCGGCGCCGGCCAGGGCCTTGGATATGACGTCACGGACGGCCGACTTGGGCACCTGGGGGGCCTGGGCGTCGAAGACCACGGTGGCGAAGGCGACCGTGGAGTCCCGGCTGATCTGCACCGAGGAGCGGGCGCCGTAGGGGCTGACCACGGCCCGGACGTGCGCCACCTTGGCCACCTCGCCCAGGACGGCCTGGACCCGGGCCTGCACCGCGGGGGCGGTGACGACGCCGGAGGAGGGGGCGAAGACGATCTGGTCGCTGCTGCCCGAGGCGGCGGGGAAGTCCCTCTGGAGCAGGGACAGGGCCTGCGCCGACTGGGTGTGCGGTAGCTGGAACCGGGTCGAGAACCTGGTGCCGGCCGCCTGGCCCACGGCGGTGATCACCACCAGGGTGATCAACCATGCGGCGAGCACCGTCCAGCGGTGCCTGAAGCACCAGCGCGCTAAGGCGGACAAGGGAGCCTCCGGGGTCCGAGGTTGCACGAAGACCGTGCGCGGGGGATGGCCCCGATGCCCATCTGCGGGACCGGGTCAAACGGTAGCGGAGCGGCGTCTGCTACCGGCATCGGATCTCGAATCGCCCTCCCGCGCCGGTAGCCGGGCAATTCGGGCAAAGACCTCCGGACTCGGTGCAGGCGGAGAAAAAGGGGATAGCCTTACGCCGATAGCTGACGCCGCCGGAAGCGGGCCGACGGCATCAAATGGGAGTGACAGGGGCACATGATGAGCGCGGGAAGATCGATCACCATTCTTCTGGCGGACGACGACGAGGATGACCGGGAAATGACCCGCGAGGCCCTCCAGAACTCCCGGCTGGCCGCCGACATGAGGTTCT
>JAKAXN010000291.1 GCA_021816565.1 Actinomycetes bacterium | reverse complement strand
CGATGTGGATCGACCACGACGTGAAGCGGGCCTACGGCCGGCTCCACCATCTCGGCTGGGCCCACAGCGTGGAAGCGTGGGACCGGGCGTCGGGCCAGCTGGCCGGGGGCCTCTACGGGGTGGCCATCGGCGGCCTGTTCGCCGGGGAGTCCATGTTCCACCGCCGCACCGACGCCTCCAAGGTGGCCCTGGTGGCCCTGGTAGAGATGCTGCGCGACGGCGGGGCAGCCCTGCTCGACGTGCAGTGGGCCACCCCCCACCTGCGCTCGCTCGGGGTGGTGGAGATCCCCCGCTCCGACTACTTGGCCCGGCTGGAGGCGGCCCTGCGCCGGCCCCAGCCGGAGATGTTCGGCGGCGCCGCCGACTAGCTGCGGTCCGCTAGCTGCGGTCCACGGCCGCGGCCAACCGTTGGGCCGCGGCCGGCAGGCCGGGGGCGTCCAGGACCCGGTGGCACAGCTCGGTGAAGCCGGCCCGGGGACCGCTCCAGCGCAGCTCGGCCACCGAGGCCATCACCGGGGGATCGGTGCGCAGCGTGGCCAGGTCCCGGAACAGCATGGCCCGGTCCCGGCCCGCGGCCAGGGCCGCGGCCAGGGCCGCCGCCCCCCGGATGGGCACGTCCCACTGCCCGGGGGCGTCGGGGATGGCCTCCAGGTGGCCGTAGCGGCGCAGCACCGCGGCGGTCGACTTGGCCCCCCAGCCGGGCAGGCCGGGGAACCCGTCGGCCGTGTCGCCCACCAGCGCCAGGTAGTCCGGTATCGACGCCGGGGCCACCCCGAACTTCTCGATCACCGCCGGCTCGTCGATCACCACCTTCTTGCGCCGGTCCAGCTGGACCACCCGGGCCCCGGTGACGCACTGGGCCAGGTCCTTGTCCGGGGTGCATATCACCACCTGGCGCACCGCCGGGTCGGCGGCCGCGGTGGCCGCCGCCGAGGCCAGGGCATCGTCGGCCTCCAGGTCCACCATGGCCCACACCGGCACGCCCAGCGCCTCCAGGGCCTCCTCGAGCAGGCCGAACTGGCCGAGCAGTACCGGGTCCACCCCCTCCCCGGTCTTGTAGCCGGGCCACATCCCGTTGCGGAACGACTCGATCACATGGTCGGTTGCCACCCCCAGGTACGGACGGCCGCCCTGCTCCTTGAGCAGGGACATCACCGACGAGACCACGCCGCGGACGGCGGCCACCTCGGCGCCGGCGTCGTTGACGTGGGAGGGGGCACCGAAGAAGTGGCGGAACAGCTCGTAGGTGCCGTCCAGCAGGAACACCCGGTCGCCGTCCATGGGGACATCCTGCCTCATGGGGTTCAACCCGGCCGAGCGGGTAGATCCAACTGATGACCGTCGACGCTACCGACGTGGCGGCGCCGCCGGCTCCCCGGGTGCGGGCCACCGGCGGCCCGGTCTACCGGAGGGTGCCGCGCACCCCGGCCCTGGACGGGTTGAGGGCCCTGGCCATCGCCGCCGTGGCGCTGTTCCACTACCCCACCCATCTGGTGTTCAAAGGGGGCCTGTTCGGGGTGGGGCTGTTCTTCGTCCTGAGCGGGTTCCTGGTGACGCCGATCCTGGCCTCCGAGCACGGCCGGGAGGGCCGCATCAGGATGGGCCGGTACCTCAGCCGGCGGGCGTGGCGGCTGCTGCCGGCGCTGGGCGCTTTCCTCGTGGTGGTGGTGGCCATGGCCGCGCTGTTCGGGCGGACCGGGTGGTTCGCCTCCACTCCCTTCGGGCCGCCCCACGCCCCGGGGCCGCCGGTGGGCATCGGCCCGGTCCTGGGCGGGGCGGCTGCCGCCCTCGGCTACGTCTACAACCTCCTGCTGGCCCACAACCTCCACATGCCCCAGCCGTTCGGCCACCTGTGGACCCTGTCGGTGGAGGGCCAGTTCTACGTGGGGTGGGCCCTGCTGATGGCCTGGCTGCTGCGCCGGGGCCCGAAGGTGATGGTGGGGGTGACGGTGGCGCTGATCGCCCTGTCGGCGGCGGCCCCGTTCATGGCCTGGACCCCGACCGGGCGGCACAACTGGATCTACTTCGCCACCATCCCCCGCATCCAGCAGCTGCTCGCCGGGGCGCTGCTCGCCGAGCTGTGGTCGCTCGGGCTGCTGCAGAAGGTGCCCCGCCTGCTGGTCCGGGCCGCCGGCCTGGCCGGGGCCGGGGCCATGGCCTACATGGTGCTCGAGATCGGCAACGACGAGTTCAAATACGTCGGGGCCCTCACCGCGGTGGCCGCCGCCGGGTTCGTCATCGTCGCCAACCTGGTCGACGACCGGGGCGGCAGCTGGACCCGCTCGCTGCTCGGCACCCGACCCCTGGTGTGGCTGGGGCAGCGGTCCTATGCCGTGTACCTGTGGCACTGGCCCCTGGCCCTCTGGACCAACGAGCTGCCCCACCGGGTCGGGGTGCCGCTCGGCCTGGGCGCCACTCTGGTGGCGGCCGAGCTGTCGTGGCGGCTGGTGGAAGCACCGGCCGCCCGCCTGGCCCGGCGCCGCCAGCAGCGGCCCCGCCCGGCCCCCGCCGCCGTCACACCCGGCTTGTAACGTTTCGTTCCGCACGAGGCTATGGTGACGCCAGGGTCGACAGGCCCTGGTTGACGAATCGGCGAACACAACTGAAATCAAGAGGGGGGACCACCTCAGATGGACAGACAGATCCTTCGACGCGTCGCGCTCCGGCTCGGACCGGCCATCGGCATGCTGGTGACCGGCGGGGCCGCCATGACCGTCACATCCGCCCCGCCGGCGGCGGCCGCCGGCGCCAACCCGGTGCAGGTGTCGGGGCGGCCCATGTACACCACCGAGGGCGGCGCCACCCCGCTGCCCACGGACCTGACGGTCCCCCACTGGTACGGGAGCTTCACCGACCCGCACAACGGGGTCACCTACGGCTACAACATGGTCGGCAACGGCGACCCCCGCACCTACCAGGGCACCACCACGGTGCCCACCGAGATCATCCCGCTCAACTTCGACTTCTCCGACGGCCAGGCCTTCGACGGCAGCGACGTCACCGCCGCCACCGTGGCCTCCCCGGTGTTCCAGGACAACAGCTACTCCAGCGTCCAGGTCACCCCCGGCGGCCCGAAGGTGGCCCTGTCCAAGGCCGGCACCACCCAGCTGGAGGACGCCACCATGCGCTCCCAGTTCGACCAGGTCGGCAGGTCCAAGTTCCACCTGCTGCTCTCCCAGCCCACGGTGCTGCCCACCCAGACCATCTCGGTGCCGGCCAATCAGGGGGAGGTGGCCAGCTTCGGGCCCGGGTTCCGCTCCTTCGGTGACATCGACATCACCTGGTTCGCCTCGGAGATGAACAACCTCATCAACTCGCTCCACATCAGCCCCACCACGCTGCCCATCTTCCTCACCAACAACACCTACCTCTACGAGGGCGACAACCCGGCCAACTGCTGCGTGCTGGGCTTCCACGGCGCGGCCCACGTGACCGGCAACGGCTCCGGCAGCGTCAACGGCAACGGAAAGCAGGGCGTGCAGACCTACGCCTACGCCGCCTACGCCCAGCCCGGTACCTGGTCCACCAGCTCGCAGCCGGCCACCCCGGACGGCTCCGACGGGTACTACATCCAGGACATCCACGCCCTCAGCCACGAGATCTCCGAGTGGGCCGACGACCCGTTCACCAACAACAGCGTGGAGCCGTGGCTGACCCCCACCGCCCCCCAGTACGGGTGCAGCTCGCTGCTCGAGACCGGCGACCCGGTGGTGGGGATCGGGGTGCTGCTCGGGCACAACCCGTACTTCCAGACCGCCGGGGCCAACGCCGACGGGGCCTGGCATCCCGAGGACGAGGCGTTCCTGCCCTGGTTCGCCCGCCAGGACCCCAACACCACCTCCGAGCCGCTGCAGAACGCCAGGACCGGCCGCTACACGTTCTTCGGCTCGATCAACCCCTACCCGGGGTTCCAGCAGCCGGCCACCGGCTGCTGAGCCCACCGCAGCCGACCCCCGGGGTCGCCGGCCGGCGGAGCCGGCGGCCCCCGGCCGGGCCCCGCACCCCAGCGCCACCCGGTAGGTTCCCCCGGCGATGACCGACTGGCTGCTCTGCGACTACGGGCAGGTGCTGTCCACCGCCCCACCCCCCGACGAGTGGGACACCCTGCGGCGCCTGGCCGGGGACCGCCCCGACGGGGAGTTCCACACCTCCTACTGGCAGCACCGGCTGGCCTACGACCGGGCCGACCTGGAGGTCGGCGCGTACTGGACGGCGGTCATCGGCGAGACGCCGGCCGGGCCCCGGCTGCGGGAGCTGATCGAGGTGGACACCGCCATGTGGCTCCATCCCCACCAGCCCAGCGTCGAGGGCGCCGTCCGGGCCGGGGCCCGGGGCCTGCGGCTGGCCATCTTCTCCAACGCCCCGCTGGAGGTGGCCGCCGCCATCGACGGCCTGGAGTGGCTGGAACCGTTCGAGAAGCGGTTCTACAGCTGCCGGCTGCGGGTGGTGAAGCCCGAGCCGGAGGCCTACGCCCGGGTCCTGGACGGTCTGGGGGCGAAGGCCGGCCGGGTGACCTTCTTCGACGACCGGCCGCCCAACGTGGACGCCGCCCGGGCCGCCGGCATCCGGGCGTTCCTGTTCAGCGACGCCGCCCAGTTCGACGACCTCTGACCACACCCCGGCTGGGGTCATCGGGGCCGGTCAGGCGACGGTCAGCACCTCGGCCCCGTCGTCGGTGACGACCAGGGTGTGCTCGAACTGGGCGGTGCGCTTCCCGTCGGTGGTGACCGCGGTCCAGCCGTTGTCCCACATCCGCTCCCGCCACGAGCCGAGGGTGATCATCGGCTCGATGGTGAAGGTCATGCCCGGCTTCATGATCGTCGACGCCGACTCGGTGTAGTAGTGGGGGACGTTCGGCGGCAGGTGGAACTGCTCGCCGATGCCGTGACCGACGAAGGTCCGCACCACCCCGTAGCCGTGGCTCTCGGCGTGAGCCTGGATGGCCCGGCCGATGTCGGAGAGGGGCCGGCCGGGTTTGACCGCGGCGATGCCCAGGTCCCGGCACTCCCGGGTGACCTCGACCAGCTTCTTCGACTCGGGGTCCACGTCGCCGACCAGGAAGGTGGCGTTGCAGTCGCCGTGCACCCCGTCGATGTAGGCGGTCACGTCGATGTTGACGATGTCGCCGTCCTCCAGGGGACGGTCGTCGGGGATGCCGTGGCAGATGACCTCGTTGACCGAGGTGCAGATGGACTTGGGGTAGCCGTGGTAGTTGAGCGTCGAGGGGTACGCCCCCCGGTCCAGGTACGCCTGATGGGCGACGCGGTCCAACTCGTCGGTGGTGACCCCGGGGGCCACGGCGGCACCGGAGACCTCGAGCACCTCGGCCGCTATCCGGCACGCCACCCGCATGCGCTCGATGATCTCGGGGGACTTCACCATGGGCTCGTCCCAGCGGCGGGGCTCCCCGCTGCCGTAGTAGTCGGTCGGGACGATGCCGTCGGGAACGCTGAGCATGGGGCTCACCCGGCCGGCCCGGACCCGGCCCTCGCTGGTCTTGTGGCAGCGCTTGTACTTGCGTCCGCTGCCGCACCAGCACAGGTCGTTGGACTTGAGCAACCGGGTCGGGGCCCTCATCGGATCACTCCTGCACCAGTTCGATCAGGGTGCCGAAGGCGGTCTTGGGGTGCAGGAACGCCACCGTGGTGCCGCGCGACCCGGGCCGGGGCTGGGCGTCGATGGCCTTGGCTCCGGCCTCCACCGCCTGGTTGAGGGCGGTGGCGCAGTCAGCCACCCGGTAGCCCACGTGGTGGATGCCCTCCCCCTTGGTGGCGAGGAACTTGGCCACCGGGGAGTCGTCGCGGATGGGGGTGAGCAGCTGCACGAACGAGTCGGCCACCGCCAGCAGGGCCTCCTCCACCCCGTCCTTCTCGATGACCTCGCGGTGGGACAGCTGCGCGCCGAGCGTCTCCGCGTACCACTCGATGGCGGCATCGAGATCGCGGACGGCAATGGCTACGTGGTCGACTTCTGTCAGCGCCATCCGCTCAGGGTACCGGGCGGGCCG
>JAKAXN010000290.1 GCA_021816565.1 Actinomycetes bacterium | reverse complement strand
AAGCTGACCACGGTGAGGTCCCGCAGGCCGCTGCGGGCGATGGCCCGCACGATCGACATGGGCTTGCGCCGGCTGCCCCAGCCGCCGATGCCGATGGTCATCCCGTCCTCGAGGGACTGCACCACCTCGTCCTCGGTCATCCGCTTGGATCGCATGGACGCGCTCACCGGGAGGTGTCCGTGTGCCGCTTGGCCACGAAGGCGTCTCTGTGCTCGTCGGCCACCCCCGAGAGGTTGAGTTCGAAGGTGAAGCCCTGCTCGAAGCGGTAGGAACGCTTGACGTCCCACAGGTCGATCCCGTTGAGCGACTCCTTGGCCGCCCGGATGACGGTGGGCGACTTGGCGGCGATGGATCCGGCCAGCTCCCGAGCCGCCCGGGCCAGCTCGTCCCTGGGGACGACCTTCAGGACCGATCCGTAGGAGTGCAGCTCGGCGGCGCTGGCGGTCTCGGAGGTGTAGACCATGGCCCTCATCCGGTGCTGGGGCACCAGCCGGCTCAGGTGGGTGGCGGCGCCGAGCGCCCCCCGGTCCACCTCCGGCAGCCCGAAGTAGGCGTCCTCCGAGGCGATGATGATGTCGGCGTTGCCGGCCAGACCCACCCCTCCGCCCACGCAGAAACCGTGGACGGCGGCGATGACCGGGACCGGGCAGTCGTACACCGCGGCGAACGCCGCGAAGCACCCCCGGTTGGCCCCGATCAGGGCGTCGAATCCCTCCGTGGTCTGCATCTCCTTGATGTCGACGCCGGCGTTGAAGCCGCGCCCCTCGGCCCGGAGGATCACCACCCGGACCTCGGGGTCGCGGCCGAGCCCGTTCAGGCGTTCGGCCACGTCGAACCACTCGGACACTTTCAAGGCGTTGACCGGCGGGCAGTCCATGACGACCTCGGCTATCCCGCCGTCGTCGACCTGTGATGTTACGGGCACGCTCCTCCTCTTCCTGGTGTGGTGACCACCCCGGTGGTCTGTTGGGTCACTTGTCGTCGCAGCTGGCGGTGCCGTACCCCAGCGCCCGGGCCGCGGGCAGCGCCGCGGGTCCATCGGCCGCCGGTGGGGCCGCCCGGCTCAGGCCACGGAGAACTGGTCGGCGGGCAGGCGCTCCGAGAATTCGAGCAGCACCCACACCGCCCGCTCGATGCGGTCGTACACGTCGGCGATGGACTGGGCACCGACCACCCACTGGCGGAGCTGCAGGTCGAACACCGACGCCGCCACGCTCACCACCTCGCGGGCCAGCGGGTCGGGCAGGCCCTGCAGCGCCTCCACGTAGATCTGGGTGTTGCGGGCCATGTTGCGGGCGAAGATCTCCCGGGTGAAGGGATCCTCCGACGCCTCGAGGGCCATCACCACCCGGGCCAGCTGCGGCCAGCCCTGGAAGGCCCGCATCGAGCGGTGCAGGACGTCGGTCAGCCGCTCGGCGTTGGTCGAACCCTTGAGCGGACGCCGCTCCACGTTGGACTGCAGGCGGCCCGCCCAGTGCGCCAGCACCTCGGCGAAGAGGTGGTCCTTCGACTGGAAGTACCGGTAGACCGTGCCCAGCGCCACGCCGGCCTCGGCCGCCACGTCCTTCATCTGGATCTGGTGGTGCTCGTGGTTGCGCAGAAGGCTCAACCCGGCCTCGACGATCCTCTCCCGCCGCTCCCGCTGGCTGGGGCTGAGGGTGTCGGGCAGGGGCGGTGCGGTCACCCTGGGGGCGGATCGCTTGGGCACGGACTTTCCTGCCGACCTTTCCGGTGAATGGAACCAAGCTTTGACTTGGCTGGAAGCAGATTCTACCTTAGCCGGGGCGGCCGGAGAGTCCGGCGGGAAGGGAACTGCAGCATGGGAATGCCGGAGGGCGCAGCGATCATCGACACGATGATCGGCTTCCCGGTCGCCGATTTCGGGGCCACGTACGACTTCATCCGCCGCCAGACCAAAGACGCCGAGTCCCGGGAGACGATGAGGTTCCCGGCCGAGTACATGTTCAAAGAGGTGCCCGAGGGCCACTCCGGCGAGGGCGACCCGGTGAGGAGCACGCTCGAGCAGATGGACCGCTACGGCATCACCGTCGGCGTGGTCGGCACCGCCCGTGACGGCGTCCATGACCGGGCCCTGCGGGAGCACCCGGACCGCTTCGTGGGCCGCACCAGCGTCGACCCCAACGAGGGCATGGCGGCCATCGCCAAGATCGTGGCCGACCACCGCGAGCTCGCCACCCGGGCCGTGTCGGTGTTCCCGGCCGGCACCTTCCCGCAGGTCCCCATCAACGACAAGAAGATGTACCCCATCTACGCCAAGTGCGTGGAGCTGGGTCTGTCGGTCTGGGTCAACGCCGGAATCCCGGGACCCCGGCTCAAAGGGCTGTGCCAGCACGTCGAGCTCATAGACGAGGTGATGTTCGACTTCCCGGAGCTCACCTTCGTGACCATGCACGGGTGCGAGCCGTGGGAGGAGCTGGCGGTGAAGCTCATGCTGAAATGGCCGGGCCTGCACTACTGCACCTCGGCGTTCGCTCCCCGCTACTACCCGCAGGCCGTAATCGACTACGCCAACACCCGGGGGGCGGACAAGATCCTCTACGCCGGCTACTACCCGATGGGCCTCAGCCTGGACCGCATCATGAAGGAACTCCCCGGGGTGGCGTTTCGCGACCACGTGTGGCCGAAGTTCCTGCACGACAACGCGGCCCGGATCCTGGGGATCGGCGGGTGACCGTGTCGGGCCCCAGCCGGGTCGGCAGCGACGAGGCCTACCTGTCGTGGTCCGAGGACGAGCGCCTCGACCCCGAGCAGCGCGCCGGGTTGACGGGGCCGGGCGCCCCGTTCGAGATGGTCGAGGAGGAGGTGCTGGGAACGCCGATGAGGGTGTTCGCCCGCCGCCCGACCAGCATGCGCCAGGCCCTGGAGGTGGCGGCCGGGCGCTTCGGCGACCAGCCGTTCCTGATCTTCCCGGACCGCACCTTCACCTACGCCACGATGCTCGATCCCGTCGCTGCAGTCGCGGCCGGCCTGCAGGAGCGCTACGGCGTCGGCCCCGGGGACCGGGTGGCCGTCGCCAGCGCCAACTGCGCCGGGCACGCCCTGGTGGCGTGGGCGACGCTGTGCCTGGGGGCCACCGTCGTGGAGCTGAACGGCTGGTGGACCGGCCCGGAGATGCTGCACGGCATCGGGCTGACCCGTCCGAAGGCCGTCTTCGGCGACCGGCGCCGCCTCGAGCGGATACCGCCCGGCTCCGTGGACGTCCCGGTGGTCTGCTTCGAGGACGACCTCGACGATCTCGAGGCCTCCGGTCGGGGCCGGCCCCTCCCTCCCGACACGATCTCCGAGGACGACCCGCTCTGCATCCTCTTCACCAGCGGCACGACCGGACGCCCCAAGGGGGCGGTGCTGTCCCACCGGGCCCACATCCACATGATGATGCAGGCCGCCCTCCAGGGCGTCGTGGGTGCCATCCTGGAACCAGCTTCTACCTCGAGCCAGACCCCGGCCGGACCTGGCTGCAGCATCGGCGTGTCGCCGATGTTCCACATCAGCGGCTTCTCGGTGGCGCTGATCGGCGGAGCCCTGGTCGGCTCCACCATCGTCTACCTGCCACCGGGCCGCTGGGATCCCGAGCGGCACCTCGAGATGACCGAGGCGCACCGGGCCACCACCTGGTCGCTGGTGCCGACCCAGCTGTGGAGGCTGCTCGAGCATCCCCGGTTCGGGGACTTCGACCTCAGCTCCCTCCGCCGGATCGGCGGAGGCGGCTCCACCTTCCAGCCGGAGCTGTGGCGTCAGGTCCGCGAGCGGCTCCCCGGCCTGGATCGGATGGGAACCGGCTACGGGATGACCGAGACGTGCGGGGCCGGTACCCACCAGGACGGGCGGGCGGCCCTCGAGCACCCCGACGCGGTGGGCGCTCCGGTACCCGGCTACGAGATCTCCGTGCGCGATGCCGACGGCCGCCCGGTGCCCGTGGGGGAGGTGGGCGAGATCTGGTTGCGGGGCCCGTGCAACCTGCTCGGCTACTGGGACAACGAGGAGGCCACCGCAGCCGCCCTCGACCCCCAACGCTGGTACCACACCCGGGAGATGGGCCACATTGAGGGCGGCCTGCTGTACCTCGACGGGCGCGGCACCGACGTGATCATCCGGGGTGGCGAGAACGTCTACCCGATCGAGATCGAGAACCGCCTGGTGGAGCATCCGGCGGTGGCGGAGGCGGCCGTGATAGGCGTACCCGACCGGGTGATGGGCGAGGAGGTGGAGGCCGTCGTCGTCCTCCACCCCGGCCACAGCCTCGACCTGGCCGAAATGCAGGACTGGGTGGGACGGGAGCTGGCCCGCTTCAAGGTCCCGTCGCGCCTGAGAACGGTCGACTCCATGCCGCACAACGCCGCCGGGAAGGTCATGAAGCACCTCCTGCGCGATCCGCAGCCGGTGTCATCCTCCGGCTTCGAGACCGAGGAGTGACGGCGGTGGCCATGGACCTGCAGCAGCTGTCGGACCGGGCGGAGATCAGCGAGCTGGTGGTCCGCTACACCCGGGCCGTGGACACCCGGGACTGGGACGCCCTGGACTCGGTGTTCACCGCCGATGCCACCATCGACTACAGCGCCATGGGGGGGATCTCGGGTGGGCTGGCCGAGGTCAAGAGATACCTGGCCGAGACCATGCCCATGTTCTCCTCCACCCAGCACATGCTGGGCCTGCCGGCCATCGATCTCGACGGGGACCGGGCCGGGGCGGTCACCCCGTGCCACAACCCCATGGTCATGGGCTCCGGCGCAGCAGCCCGCCTGATGGTCTGCTCCCTCTGGTACCACCACCGGTTCGTCCGGACCGGCGAGGGCTGGCGGGTGTGCGACCTCCGCGAGGAGAAATGCCACATGTCATTCCTCGAGACCTCTTCCTAGCTCCCCGACAACCGTGAAAGGACAACATCGATGACACATCTTGGAGGTGCCGGTTGCCGCAGGTGATCGTCGAGCGTGAGGACCGGACCATGATCCTCACCCTCAACCGCCCCAAGCGCATGAACGCCTTCACCGGCACCATGCTGCTCACCCTCGTGGAGGCCTACGCCGAGGCGGCAGCCGACGACGACATCCGTTGCATCATCCTGACCGGCGCCGGCGGCAACTTCTCCTCCGGGGCCGACCTGAAGGCCATGGCCGGCATGGCCGACGAGGAGGATGCCCGGCCTGAGGCCGCGGAGGCCATGAAGTCCGATCCGGACCTCCCGTGGAAGGGGTTCCTCAAGGTCGACCGGCCGCTGGTGCCGATCATCGCGGCGGTCGAGGGCGTGGCCATTGCCGGAGGCACCGAGATCCTGCTCGGCACCGACATACGCGTCGCCGCCGAGAGCGCCCGATTCGGTGTGTCCGAGGTCCGCTGGTCGCTCTACCCGATGGCCGGCTCGGCGGTGCGCCTTCCCCGCCAGATCCCCTATACCGCGGCCGCCGAGATCCTCCTGACCGGCAAGCACATCAGCGCCGCGGAGGCCAGGGAGCTGGGGCTGGTGGGCCACGTCGTCCCCGACGGCCAGGCGCTGGCCAAGGCCAAGGAGATCGCCGCCCAGATTTCGCTCAACGGGCCGCTCGCCGTCGAGGCGGTGCTGCAGACCCTGCGCGGCACCGGTGGCATGACCGAGGCGGAGGCCTTCGCCGACGAGTGGCCCCGGGGCCAGGCGGTCTTCGCCAGCGACGACGCCAAGGAAGGCCCGCGGGCCTTCTCGGAGAAGCGGATACCGGAGTTCAAGCGGCGATGACAGACACCACACCGAGCCGGCCCGTCACCATCCCCGACGGCTTCGACACCACCGACCCGGACCTGGTCCAACGCGGCGTGCCCATGCGGGAGCTCGACCACCTGCGGTCGCGCACCCCGGTCTGGTGGAACCACCAGGATCCCGGGTTCGGCTTCGACGACGGGGGCTTCTGGCTGGTCACCCGCCACGCCGACGTGAGGGAGGTATCGCTCAACCCCGACGTGTACTCGAGCTACGCCAACGGTGCCATCGTCCGCTTCATGGAGGGCATGGACCGCGGCTCGATC
>JAKAXN010000289.1 GCA_021816565.1 Actinomycetes bacterium | reverse complement strand
GCAGCCCGCTGGTGCCATCCCCCGGGGGTGCCGATGCGGGCGCCGGTACAGGCGAGGGTCGCGGCGACGACGCGGTCGGGGTGGTGGACCAGCAGGGCCAGCCCGACGGTCCCGCCGATCGAGTCCCCGGCGTAGTGGAACGACGCCCCGCGCCGCTCGGCCAGCTGCTCGTCGATCGCCGCCACCACGGCCTCGGCCAGGTCCTCCACCCGGAACGGGGAGGTCGTCGGGATCCCCTGGCCGTGCCCGGGCAACTCCCACCCGACGATCTCGAACCGATCGGAGAGCAGGGCGGCGCAGCGACCCCACAGGGCCTCGGTGGCGGTGCCGAGTGACGGTCCGAGGACCAGCAGGGGACGGGGCCCGGGCGGGGTGAGCCGGACCAGGGTGAGGGGCGGGGCGGTCACGGCCGCCCCCCGTCGGTCCAGGCCCGGGCCCGGTCCCGGGCGGCGGCTACGAGGGCGGCGTCGGCGCCGCCGCCCGGCGCGGCGGCCGCGGCCCCCGGCTCGGCGGGCCGGCCGGCCAGGCCGGCCAGCAACCGGTATTCGGCCGAGACGTCGCGTCGGTGGGTGTCGAGGGTGGCCGCCATCCGTTCGGCGTGCACGACCAGGCCGTCGAGCAGCTCGCTGGTCTGGCGGGCCGCGCTGAGGGTGTGGCGCCCCAGGAGGGCCAGCGGCTCCCACTCCACGTGCCAGGCGCCGGCCGGGCGCTCGTCACCGGTGTCAGCGGCGGCGAGGTGCAGAAGCGACCCGTGGGCGGGGGCGCTCAGCGCGGCCCGCCGGACCAGGATCGACAGGACCGGGTTGACCTTCTGCGGCATGGCCGACGACCCGCCTCTGCCCTCGGCGGCGGGCTCGTTGAGCTCGCCGATCTCGGGCCGTGACAGGGTCAGCACGTCGTTGGCGATCCGGCCCCACGCCGCGCTGCATCCGACCAGCGCGTCACCGAGGCGGGTCACCGGCGCCCGGGCGGTGTGCCAGGGGCCGCGCTCGGCCAGGCCCAGCGCAGCGGCGGCCGAGGCGGCCACGCCGGCCGGGTCGCCGCCGAGAGCGGTGATGCCGGAGCGGTTGCCGGCCGCCCCGCCGAACTGGGCCGGGAAGCTCAGCGCGTCCAGCGCCTCGGCGGCGTCGAGCACACCGTTCAGCCAGGCGGCCGCCTTGACCCCGAAGGCCATGGGCACGGCCGGCTGGGTGAGCGTGCGACCCACCATCGGGGTCGAGCGGTACCGGTCGGCCATGGCTCCGAGCACCGCCACCTGGTGGACCAGCTCCTCCCTCACGTCCCGCACGACCTGGCGGGCCAGCAGCATCAGCGCCGAATCCAGCACGTCCTGGCTGGTGAGCCCCCGGTGCAGCCAGCGGGCCGACACCGGATCGCGCTCGCCGACCCGCTCCCGCAGCCAGGCCACGAAGGCCACCACGGGGTTCCCTGCGGCTTCTGCCGCCTCCGCAAGCCGGGCCGCCTCGGAGGCGTCGACCGGCTGGGAGCGGACCGACCGGGCCGCGTCGATGGTCGCGGGGGCCACCGAGTGGGTCACCAGGGCGGCCAGCCAGGCCGCTTCGACCTCCACCATGGCGGCGAGGAGGGCCCCGTCGCTGAACGCCGGGCCGGCCCGGTGCCCGCCGGGCCAGAGCAGGTCGCTCATTGGGGCGGGGCGGCGTTGTGGCGCAGGAAGACCGTCTCCCCCCGGCCCTGCAGCACCACGTCGAAGCGGTAGCCGCCGGGACAGTGCCGGGCTACCAGCGTGGAGCGTCGGTCCGCCGCCAGGACCGACAGCAGGGGATCGCCCGCGAGCGCCTCGGCGTCGTCGGGCAGGTACACCCGGGTCAGCAGCCGGTCCAGCAGGCCGCGGGCCACGACGGCCATGGCGAACCAGGCGGGCCGGCCCGGCCCGGGCGGGCCCGGCCTGACGGTGGTGAAGGTGTAGACCCCGTCGGGGTCGGTGGCCGCCCGTCCCCAGCCGGTGAACGTCCAGCCGTCGCGCCGGAGCGATCCCGGCTGCTCGGCCACCGCGCCGTCCGGGGCCGCCTGCCACAGTTCGAGCAGGGCGTCCGGGACGCCCGCCCCGGCCCCGTCCAGTACCCGACCGGTCAGCCGGACGGCGTCCGCCCGGCCCGGCGGGACGAGCTCCGGCCCGCCGGCGAACGGCAGGGCGTAGCCGAAGAACGGCCCCACCGTCTGCCCCGGGGTGGGACCCGGCCGGCTCACCGGCGCCCCTCCTCGAACAAGGTGCTCCCCGGTCCGGCGAGGACGATGTCCCACCGGTAGCCGGTGCACCACTCCTCCCTGGTCACGGTGTGGTCGTAGGCCGCGACCAGCCGGGCCCGGGCGTCCGGGTCGGTGACGGACTGAATGATCGGGTCCAGGGGCATGAGGGGGTCGCCCGGGAAGTACATCTGGGTGACCAGCCTCTGGGTGAAGCGGGTGCCGAACACCGAGAAGTGGATGTGGGCCGGCCGCCAGGCGTTGCGGTGGTTCCGCCACGGGTACGGGCCCGGCTTGATGGTCACGAACCGGTAGGAGCCGTCGGCGCCGGTCAGGCACCGGCCGGTGCCGGTGAAGTTCGGATCGAGTGGCGCCGGGTGCTGGTCGCGCTGGTGGATGTAGCGGCCGGCGGCGTTGGCCTGCCAGATCTCGATCAGCTGACCGGCGACCGGGCGGCCGGCACCGTCGAGCACGCGGCCGGTGACGGTCATCCTCTCGCCGATCGGTTCGCCGCGGTGCTGGACGGTGAGGTCGGCGTCGTGGTCGCCGACATCGCGCGACCCGAAGACCGGCGCCCACAGCTCCACGCCCTCGGGGTCCACGGCCACCTCGGGTTGCGAGGGGTGGCGCAGCACGGAGCTGCGGTAGGGCGGGTAGTCCAGGTGGGGCTGGGGGCCGGCCTGCCCGGCCCGGGCGTCGATCTCGGCGCTGATCTGCTCCTGGCTCGGCACCGAAGCGACCGGCTCGGCCGGCGCAGGCGGAGCTCCAACCTCGGGGCGCGTGCTCACAGAGGTTGAATCTACGACTTCGCCTTCCAGGCGCGGGGTCCCTCCCCCTGGCGGGGTCCCGGAACGACACCCGCCGGTCCGCTTCGGGCAGAATGGGCACGTGGGTCGCAGGGGGGTGTTCGGCCGCCGGCGTCAGGTGGTGCGCTACCGGGAGGTGGCGCTGCCCGACGATCACCTCGAGCTCGACGGGGTGAAGCCGCCCCCCGAGTTGCAGGAGCCGACCGTGGTGGTGTGGCGGGAAAACGGTCTGCGTTCGGATCGGATCATCGCAGCGGCAGCGATGGTCCCGGTGTTCGTGCTGGTGTCGGGGCTGTTCGATCTCAAGGTCGGCAGCATCACCGCTCTGGCGTCGCTGATCTTCGACGCCGTGATAATCGTCATCCTGGCTTTCATATGGTTGGCCATCAGCAACCCGAACCCGTACCGGGCGGCCGGGCGCAACTGGTTGATGAGCTACACCGGCGTCTGGTCCGACGAGAGGATGAAGGTACCGTGGGAGCGGACCCACTACTGGATCCGCCTGGACGAGCTGGCCGAGGTCACGCTGGTCGCGAAAAGGAGCAACCCGTACCGCAAAGCTGACGAGTGGGTCCGCTTCGCCGACACCAAAGGCTGGGGGTTGGGGGTGGAGTTGGAGGCCCTGCAGGCGTCCGAACCGCTCATGGCCGTCCTCGAGCCGCACCTGCGACGGCCGGGAGTCGAGATCCAAGCGGGCCTCTACGAGCGGATGCACGAGCCGTACCGGCTCACCAACACCGGGGCCGGCTCGACGGTCTACCGGGCCGGGCTCCCACCGCCCACCTGACCCGGGCGGGCAAGGGCCGGCGGCCCGCACCGGGACTTCAGCCTGCCCGCCGCTTTACAAACCAGTTGGTCGGTTTGTATCGTGGTGACGTGGACGCCACCCAGGGTCGCCGCAGCCAGGAGGAGCGCCGGGCCGAGACCCAGGACGCCCTGATGGCTGCGACCATCGACTGCCTGATCGACCTGGGCTACGCCCGCACCACCACCCGGGAGGTGGCCCGGCGGGCCGGAGTGTCGCGGGGCGCCCAGACCCACCACTATCCGACCAAGGACGACCTGGTGGTGGCCGCCGTCGAGCACCTGTTCGAGGTCGAGGGCCGCCGCTTCGTGGCCCGGTTCCAGGCCCTGCCCCCCCGCCGGCGGACCATGGACGAGGGCATCGCCCTCCTGTGGGACATCGCGTCCGGGCGGACCTACCCGGCCATCCTCGAGGTGGTGGTGGCCGGGCGCACCGACCCCACCCTGGCCGTGGTGGTCCACGGGGTGGCCACCAAGTTGGAGCACACCGTCGTGGGGCTGCTGCAGCAGTTGTTCCCCGACGTGGGCGACGATGACCGGCTGGCGCGCACCCTGGCCGGCCTGATCTTCGCTCTGGTCCAGGGCGCCGCCGTGGCCTCCTACGGGGGCTACGGGGACCCGGATCGCACCATCGCGGTCATCCGGTCCCTGGCCCGCCTGGTCAGACCCGAGTCCATCGACATCCTCAAAGGGGTCCTAGATGCAATCGATCCTTGAGCCTCGCCCGTCCTCCAGCCGGGCCATACCGGTCCGACGCCTGGACGTGGACATGGGCGCCCTCACCGACGCCGACTGGATCGTCGAGGACGATCCGGTGTTCAGCCACTTCATGGCCACCCTCTCGGCGGTGTTCCCCCGGGGTGAGGAGTTCTTCGTGGCCACCGTGCGCGAGCACCGGGCCGTCGCCGGGTCCGACCCGGTGCTGAAGGCCCAGATCAAGGCGTTCGCCGGGCAGGAGGCCATGCACGGCCGCCAGCACCGGGCCCTCAACTCGGCCCTCGGCGCCGGCGGGTACCGCACCGCCAAGGCCGAGCGCGACATCGGCCGCCGACTCGATGCCATCATGAAGCTCCGCCCCCGGACCCTGCCGCTGGCCGTGACCGCCGGGTCGGAGCACCTGACCGGGATACTCGCCGAGTCCGTGCTGAGCCACCGACGCACCCGGCAGATACTGCTGAGCGACCCCCGGACGGAGCCGCTGCTCACCTGGCACTCGCTGGAGGAGCTCGAGCACAAGAACGTGGCCTTCGACGTCCTGGCCCGATCGGGCGCCGGGTACCCGGTCCGGGTGGCCGGGTTCGCCATCGCCGTCGGCGTACTGGGCGGCTACGTGCTCCGGGAGTGGGCCGCTGCAGTCGTCTCCGACCGGGGCCGGATCCGCCCCCGCCACCTGCCGGTGTTCGTCGGCCACCTGCGCCGCCAGAAGATGCTGAGCCTGTGGTCGCTGCGCCGGACGGCCCGGTACCTGCGCCCCGGGTTCCATCCCGATGACATGGACACCGAGGCTCTGGTCGAGGAGTGGAGGGCCAGGCTGGCCCGGGTCACCACGGTGACCGCCGGGATGAGGGACTGAGCCGGAGACCGCCCGGGTGATGCACGGCGTCACCCGCCTGCGCGGCCGGCTGCGCCGACCGCCTATCCAACCCGGACATTCCGGACCATCGGGATGCGGCCCGGGCCTGGCGTCGCCGCCGCCCTCTCTCAGGCCGCCGGCCATGGCTACATTCGGGCCGGGACAAAGGGGGGATCACATGGCCAGCACCGTGCTACCGGTGGAAGCAGGGGTACGCAACGGGTGGTGGAGCGGACTGCTCCGCCGGGAGCTGCCGGAGTACCCGGGCAACGCGGCGCGCTACGGCTACCTCGGCCTCACCGTGGTGGTGACCATCGCCCTCTACTACATGGCCTACTGCGGCGGGTCGGTGTCGACCCTGCAGATGGTCGATCTGAAGATGTCGTTCCACTTCCTCATCTGGGTGACCGCCATCGGCAACGTGCTGGGCGCCCTCGGGGCCCTCTTCGCCGGGGTCACCGACCGCCTCGGCCGGGTCCCGGTGATCCTGGTCGGCCTGACCGTCACCAGCCTGGTGACCCTGTTCGCCATCCCGGCCGCCCCCAACAGGTACGTGTTCGCCACCCTGGCCTTCATCGCCGGCAACATCGAGGGCATCGTGCTGGTCGCCACGCCGGCGCTGATCCGCGACTTCTCGCCCCAGAC
>JAKAXN010000005.1 GCA_021816565.1 Actinomycetes bacterium | reverse complement strand
TGGCCGAGCCGCTTGCTCACAACGGCAACCGCCGCAAGGGTCTGTTCGTAATGCATACGGGTCGGCCCCAGGATCCCCACCGTACCGGCCGGCTCGCCCTCGATCTGGTAGGGAGCCACCACTATCGAGCAGTCAGCCAGCGGCTGCACCCCGTGCTCGGCGCCGATGGCCACCGACAGGCCCCGGTCCAGGACGTCCTTGATCAACGTGACGAGCACGTACTGCTGCTCCAAGGTGTCGAGCACCTGGCGTATGGTCACCACCGCGTCGAAGGCGGCGGCCATGCGGGAGGCGCCGCCCACGAAGACCTGCGGCTGGTGGTCGGCGTCGGAGGACGGGGCCGACAGGGCCCGCACCGCAGCGTCCACCACATCGTCGATCTCGGGCCGATCGCAGGGGGGGACGGGCGAAAGGTGGCCGAAGGTGGAGCCGACCAGGTGCGACGCCAGGCGGGCCGAGGCCGCCCCGACCACCACGTCGTCCACGTCGGCGGCCAGCTCGAGGGTCCGCTTCTCGATGGCCCCGCTGGCCAGCACCACCACCGCCAGGACCACCCGCGGGGCCAGCGACACCAGCTGCACGGAGCGGATCCGGGCCGGGTCCTCGGCATCGCGGATCACCACGGCGGCGTAGTCGGTGAGCCCGGCCAGGAACCGGGACGTGTCCGACAGCATGCGCTCGAGCTCCCCGTGGGCCTGGGCGAAGAATGTCCGGACCTGGTTGGACTGGGTCGGATCCAGCCGGCCACCGGTCGGGGCCAGCGCATCCACGAAGAAGCGGTAGCCCTTGTCGGTGGGGATACGCCCGGCGCTGGTGTGAGGTTGGGCCAGGTACCCCTCCCGCTCCAGGGCGCCCATCTCGTTGCGCACCGTCGCCGGCGACACCGTCATACCCGGGACGCGCGCCACCGCCGCCGAACCGACCGGCTGGGCGGTCTGGATGTACTCCTCCACCACGGCTCGGAGGATGGCGGCTTTACGGTCGTCGAGCACCTTGGCACTCAAAGATACCGAGTGCCAGCGCCTTTCCGCATCCACCCCACCTGGCGGCGGCCGGTGTAGGAATATGAGGATGGCGGCCACCCCGGACTGGTCCGCTCCGGTCCGGATCGGGGCGTTCACCGCCGGGCGGGTGGGGCTGTCCACCGCGGCCCTGCGCACCACCGGGATGTGGGGGGAGCCGGGACGGCGGGCCGCCGCGGTGCGGACCATCGAGCGGGCCCTGGAACTCGGGATCCGGCTGATCGAGGTGCCGGCCCCGTTCGGTCCCTGGGCCGACCTGGTACGCGACGCCGACCCCGACCCCGACGAGGTGGTCCTGGTCCTGCGCCTGACCGGTGCGGACCCGGCCGCGGCACTGCAGGTCAGCGCCCGGCGGCTGGGCCGGCGGCTGGCCGACCGGGTGGCGGTCGTCCTGGTGGAGGCCGCGATGCTCGACGAGGCCAGGACCGCGGACCAGCCGCTCCCGGCCGGGGTGGTGGTGACGGCCTCCACCTCGGTATCGGCGCTGGGGTCGGTCGCGGCCGTGCGGGGACCGTACCCGGCGTCGCGGCGCACGCTCGAGTGGTGCGAGCGCAGACAGGTGCCCTACCTGTGCCCGGACCTGCGGATCCTCGCCGCCGGCGAGGCCACGGTGGCCCTGCTGCAGCCGACCGGGCGGGCCGACATCGAGCAACTGTGGCAGTCCGCCGAGGCGGCTACTCCTCCAGCCGCAAGGCCTGGATGAACGCCTCCTGGGGGACCTCGACGCGGCCGATGTTCTTCATCCGCTTCTTGCCCTCCTTCTGCTTCTCCAGGAGCTTGCGCTTGCGGGTGATGTCTCCGCCGTAGCACTTGGCCAGCACGTCCTTGCGCTTGGCCTTGACCGTCTCCCGGGCGATGATCCGCCCGCCCACCGCAGCCTGGATCGGTACGTCGAACATCTGGCGGGGAATGAGCGTGCGCAACCTCTCGGTCATGCGCCGGCCGTACTCCTGGGCGGCCCCCTTGTGCACGATGGCCGAGAACGCGTCGACGGGCACCCCGTTGAGCAGCACGTCGATCTTCACCAGGTCGGCCTGATCCCAACCGGCCGGCTCATAGTCCAGGGAGGCGTAGCCCTTGGTCCGGCTCTTCAACGCGTCGAAGAAGTCCATGACCACCTCCGCCAGGGGGATGCGGTACACCATCTCCAGCCGCTCCGGCGACAGGTACTCCATGCGCAGCATGTCCCCCCGCCGGGACTGGCACAGATCCATCAGGGTGCCGGTGTACTCGGTGGGGGTGAGGATGGTGGCCTGGAGGAACGGCTCCTCGATGGAGTCCAGCTTCTGCGGCTCGGGCATCTCGGAGGGGTTGTGGACCTCCACCGTCGACCCGTCGGTCAGGTGCGCCCGGTACTCCACCGACGGTGCGGTGGCGATCAGTGACAGGTCGAACTCCCGCTCGAGGCGCTCCCGGACTATCTCCATGTGCAGGAGGCCGAGGAAGCCGCAGCGGAACCCGAAGCCCAGGGCCCCCGAGGTCTCCGGTTCGTAGGTGACCGAGGCGTCGTTGAGCCGCAGCTTCTCCAGGGCCTCCCGCAGGTTGGCGAAGTCGTCGCCCTCCACCGGGTACAGCCCGCAGAACACCATGGGCTTGGGATCCTGGTACCCCTCCAGGGCCTTCTCGGCGGGCCGGCTGGCCGAGGTGACGGTCTCACCGGAGCGGGCCTCCCCGACGTCTTTGATGCCGGCGATCAGGTAACCGACCTCTCCGGGGCCGATCGAGCCGACCGGCACGCTGGTCGGGGTGCGCACCCCGATCTCCTCCACGTCGTGGGTGCGGCCGGTCTGCATGAACCGCACCCGGGAGCCGGTTTCGAGGGTCCCGTTCATGACCCGGATGGCACTCACCACTCCGCGGTACTGGTCGTAGTAGGAGTCGAAGATCAGTCCCTGGAGCGGAGCGGCGGCGTCGCCGGTGGGGGCCGGGATGCGCTCCACGATGGCGTCGAGCAGGTCGGCCACGCCGGCGCCGGTCTTGGCCGAGATCCGCAGTATCTGATCCGCCGGAACGCCCAGGACCTTCTCGATCTCGGCGGCGTAGCGGTCCGGGTCGGCGGCCGGCAGGTCGATCTTGTTGAGCGCGGCGACGATCTCGAGGTCGTGCTCGAGAGCCTGGTAGGCGTTGGCCAGGGTCTGGGCCTCGATGCCCTGGGCGGCGTCGATGAGCAGTACCACCCCCTCGCACGCGGCCAGGCTGCGGCTCACCTCGTAGCCGAAGTCCACGTGGCCGGGCGTGTCGATGAGGTGGATGGTGTGACCCTTCCACTCGACCCGCACGTTCTGGGCCTTGATGGTGATGCCCCGCTCCCGCTCGATGTCCATCGAGTCCAGGTACTGCTCGCGCATGTCCCGGGCGTCGACCGCGCCGGTGAGCTCCAGGATGCGGTCCGACAGCGTGGACTTCCCGTGGTCCACGTGGGCGACGATGCTGAGGTTGCGGATCTTTTCGAGGTTCACTGGTGTCCAGGGGAAAAAGGGGGGGTACGCGGCGGCTGCCTGCCCCTCCAGTGTGGCGCACGCGGCGGTGCTGGACCGGCCCTGCGGGGCTGCGGCCGTCCCACCCGGCCCAACTGGGGCCGGCCGGCCGGCTCGCGTACTGTTTGTCCCATCGCGAACAGCACGGGGACCAGATACGAGCCGGTGGTCACCATATCGGCGACCTACGGCGCCGGGGGCAGCATCATCGCTCCCCGGTTGGCGTCGCTTCTAGGCCTGCCTTTCGTGGACCGGTTGATCAGCGCCGACATGACCGAGGACGCCGGTTCGCAGGAGGGACTGGTGGCCGGCGAGCAGGAGCACACCCCGACGGGGCGCTTCCTCAGCTACTTCGCCCGGGCCGCCACCGTCGGAGCCATCATCGGCCCGGACCCCCAGCTCGACGAGGACGAGGAGATACGGGCCAGGACCGAGGCCGCGCTCACCCATCTCCGGGCCGGCTCCCCGGCGGTGGTGCTGGGCCGGGCCGCGGCGGTGGTCCTGGCCGGGCGGCCCCGGACCCTGCACGTGCGCCTCGACGGGCCGGCCGAGGACCGGATCGCCCTGGCCGCCGAGATCGAGAGCCTGGACCGCGACGACGCGGCCCGCCGGCAGGGCCAGACCGACCGGGCCCGGACCCTGTTCGTCAAGCGCCTGTACCGCCGCGACCCGGCCGACCCGAGGCTGTACCACCTGGTCCTGGACTCCCCCACCCTCGGGGTGGACGGCACCATCGAGGTGGTCATGGCGGCGGCCGCCGCCTACTTCCGCCGCAACCAGTGACCCGGTGGGGCCGCCGGCTGGACGGGCCGGCCGCGTGGGTGATGCCCCGCATCGACAGCTGGCGGTCCCTGGCGGTGTTCCCGCTGCTGTGGACCTACCAGCTGACCGATCAGCAGGAGACCATCGACGCGGACTGCGAACGCTGGGCCGAGCTGCTGTGGGTGACCGACCGGTCGCGGATGCTGGCCCGGCTGCTGTTCGCCTTCCCGGAGTTCCGCACGGTGTACTACCACCGGCTGGCGGCCGGGAACCCGGCCGGGGCGCTGGCCGGCCGACTGGCCCGGCACTTCTGGAAGGGGGTGCCCGGGGTGGATCTGAGCGGCACACCGATCGGGCCCGGCCTGTTCATCTCCCACGGCCAGTCGACCATCCTCTCGGCCGAGCGGATCGGTGCCGACCTGCAGGTCCACCAGGGCGTGACCGTCGGGTGGGACTACCACAGCGACCGTCGCCCGATCATCGGCGACGGGGTCTTCATCGGGGCCGGGGCCAAGATCCTGGGAGCCATCACCATCGGCGACGGGGCCCTCATCGGGGCCAACGCCGTCGTCGTCTGCGACGTGCCGGCCGGGGCCACCGCGGTCGGCATCCCCGCCCGGGTGATACCGGGACCCGGGGACCGGCCCCGGCCCGCCTCGCCCGACGATGGAGCGGGCTGCTAACATCGACCGGTTCCCTAGTCAGGTGGATTGAACGTCAGTGGCCAACATCAAAAGCCAGATCAAGCGCAACCGCACCAACGAGAAGGCCCGCCTCCGCAACAAGGCCGCCCGCTCCGAGGTCAAGACCCGCATCAAGACCGCCGTCAGCTCGGCGACCTCGGGTACGGAGGGAGCGCTCGAGGATCTGCGCATGGCGGTCAAGCGCCTGGACAAGGCCGCGGCTCGGGGCATCATCCACAAGAATCAGGCGGCCAACCGCAAGTCCCGCCTGGTCCGGCGGATCAACGCCCTGACTGCAGAGTCACCGCAAGCCTGATCCGAGGTTCCGGCCTCGCGGCGGCGATCGGTTGACACACCCGATCCTCCACCGCCTGCAGGATCCTGTCCCAGCGGTACTGCGAGGCCCGGAAGGAGAAATGCTCTTCCACCAGGCTGCGGGCCCGCTCCCCCATCTCGGTGGAGCGGGACGGATTCGTCCAGGCCTCGGCCACTGAGGCGGCGAATTCCGCGGCCGACTCCCCGACCAGGACCTCCTGCCCATGGGCGGCGGGCAGTCCCGACACACCGAGGGGGGTGGAGACGACGCACAGACCGAGTCCCATCGCCTCGAGCACCTTGGTCTTGATCCCGGTGCCGGAAACGACGGGAGCCACCGCCACCCGGTAGCCCCGAAGGGCTGAAGCCAGGTCAGGCACGTAGCCGAGGAACCGGATCCGCTCCGAAGACAGCTTCCTGGCCACGTCGTCGGGACAGTGGCCGATCACATCCATGACGACGTCGCCGCAGCCCAGTGCGGCGAGCTCGGGGATGACCGCATCCCGGTACCATCCCACGGCCTCCCGGTTGGCGGCGTAGTCCATACCCCCTACGAACACCACGCCCGGCGCGCCGTCTCCTTCCACGGGCCAGGCGCCCACCGGCGCCGCCATGGGCGCCCACTGGACGCTGCGGTGCACCCGTTGCGACAGGCGGTCGGCCTCGACGGCCGAGACCAGGCAGGTGACCGCCGCCTGGGAGGCGGCCTCCACCTCCCGACGCGACAACAGGGCCGCCTCCACCGAGAGCAGGCGGGACGCTACGAGAGCGGCCGGCCGGCGGAGGGAGCCGGGAAGGTAGCCGGCGAAGTATCCGACGACGGTATCCGGATCGGCCTTCCCGGTCTGGAGGTACCGCTCCGACAGAAGGTCGTCGAGGTCGAGCACGACCGGCAGGCCCGTCGACGAAGCCAGTTCGTAGGTCCGGATCATGTCGGCCACGACCAGGTCGGCTCCGACGCGAGCGGCCAGGGCGGCCACCTCGGCCTTCAAGCGCCGGCTGTAGAAGAGGCACTCGTTCAAACTCAGCCTGGCCCGGCTGGCCCGCCATGCGACATTGGCGGCGATCTGCGCCGGGCCAGGCGGGCGGAGGCGATGGACCGGGACGGCATCTCCCCACGGGGAGGGAGCGAACGGGGCCGGCCCGACGGCAGCCACCTCCACCTCGTGGCCGAGGCCGAGCAGCGACCTCACGATGGTGGATATGACGGCCTTACGTCCGCTCTGGCGACCGCCCGGATCGCGACTGGCCACCACTAGGACTCTGAGCGAGCCGGCTCGGACAGGCATGGGCCGAGCATGAACGGCCGACCCTTCTCGATCCGCGGGATCTGCCGGATCCTCCAGAGGGTTTACCCCATCGACGATTAGGCGTCGATGTCTGTATCACTGCCAGGACCGCCCGCCTCCGAACAGGGCCGCCCGGCTCAGCCCTCGGCAGCAGGCTGGGCCTCGGATGAGCGACCCTCGCCGAGCTCACCGAGCAGGCCACGGATCTCGGAGAACGCCTGGCGATCAGAGATCGCCAGGCCCACCAGGGCACCGACGACCCCCAGGGCGACGATGGTGACCAAGGCCCCCGCCCCAGGCGCCATGAGCAGCCGGGCCGGCAGAGCGAACAGGGTCACCATTACCCCGACGGACAACCCGGGCCCCATGGCCCTGAGAGTCTGTGGCCACGAGGACCCGATGAAGCGGTTGGCCATCTCGAAGCGAACCACTGCTTGACCCACATTGGTGGCCAGGTGAACCACCGCCACCCAGACGAGCCCGTATTGAGCCGCCACTGCAAATCCGCCCATACGGATCGCCGTCAGCGGCACGTTCACCACCAGCAGGCTCCCAGGCTTGCCCAGAGCCGGGAACAGCGGACCGTTGGCGTACCCGGTCGCTGCGACTGCCGATGCCAGGCCCAGAACGGTCATCGCCGGAATAGCACCGCTCCAGCTGGCACCGAACAGGACCAGCACGCAGTCCCTGGCCACGAGGGCCAGCCCCACCCCGGCGGAGAAACCGTACACGGTCGTGAGCCGGAGCGCCTTCAGCATGGCCCGCCTCAACATGTCCTGGCCGGCGATCCGGGCTTTCGAGTAGACCGGATAGGCCACCTCGGAAAACACCCAGAACAGATTGTTGATGACCAGTTCCGGCACCCGGTAGGCCATGGTGTAGACGCCCAAGGCGGTTGGCCCGAGCATGGTGCCGACGATCAGGTAGTCGCCGTTGAGAGCCAACTCGGTCAGGATGTTCATAGCAGCGGACTTGGCGCCGAACCCCATCATCACCCGCCCGGCGCCCCAGTCGAACCTGATACGGGGCCGGTACCGCACGAGCAGCCACCCAGCAGTGGTGCTCACCATCTGGCCAGCCAGCAGTCCGATCACGATCGACCACACACCGAAGTTGTCCAGGGCCAGCGCCACGGATAGGCCGGCTCTCACAATCGCTCCGGACAGCTCGAGGACCACCATCTTCTTGAAATCCAGATCGCGCTGCATCAGGGCCCGGCTCATCTGCATGGAACCACGTAGCGCCAGATATCCGCCCATGGCGGCGAACACCGCGGCATGTGCCGATGCCCCGAACGCCGCCGATGTAAACGGCGCAGAGGTCACCGCAACGACGGTCATCGCCAATGTCATGACGAGGTTGTAGGTGAAAGCCACGTGGAGATGATCATCGTCGTAGCCGACGCTCTTCTGGCTGTAGACAATGTACGAACCGGTCCCCAGGTCCAGGAGCACCTCGAGATACTGGGTGAAGGCGAGCGCCGCAGCAAAGACCCCGAAGTCCTTCGGCGCGAGGAGACGGGCCAGGAGTACCGTCGAGACGAAGACGACCAGGCGGTTGCCTCCGAAGGAGGCGACCCTCCAGGCCATACCCTTGACCGCTGCGGTCGTCAGCTGCCCGTCCCGCCGATCGACGGAAGCACCGCCGGTCGCGAGTGGTTCACCCATTCACAGCTACTTCAGCCCTGCCGGCCGCTATGGCCGACAGGCCCGGCGGTGAACATGGATGTCGATCGTAAGGTCCGCAATACGGAGTCCCAGCAGATTCTGACCGGACGGACATCCCGGAGGCCGGCCGGCGGACATCCGACACCATTTGTCCTGGCGGTCAGAGTGCCACTTGATACATATCGGGACTTGTTGGACCTACAGCCATGTCGACCCCTCGACGTTCAACCATTCGGCCAACTTCTGCTCGCTCATCGCCGACCGCTTCCTACCATCCGACTGGGCGGTACTGAGCTCCGACCACTGGACGACCGAGGGTCGAACAGACCGGCTGCAGCTCTGAGGGGCCCAGGTCCGATCGCAGGTAACTATGAAGGGGTAGGCGCGATGGCTCTGGAGCTGGGGTCAGCAACTTCGCCGCTGATCACGGCAGGAGAGAGGGGAAGCCGGCGCACCTACCCGTTGGTGAAGACCGGGAGCACCGCGCCGGCCGTCAGCAGGGCGTTCCGCTCCCCCGGACTGGCCGCCGCTCTCGACCTGCTGGCCCTGGCCGCGTGGCTGAAGATGAGTCAGCCGCCTCGGGAACCGGCCCTGGTGGTGATGATCTGGGTCCCGGCCCAGTTGCTCGTCACGGGCCGATACCGGAAGCGCATCGGCGCCGACCTGTTGGGGCATCTGCGTATCGCTCTCAGTGCGCTGGCGGCGCCCATCCTGACCCTGGTCCTCATGGGTCCGGCGATCGGACGCCCGGTGCTCGATACCGTCCCGCAACTGGCCCTGCTCCTCTTCGCCGGACGCGTCCTCTCATACCTGGCGGAAAGGGTGGCCCGGGTTGGTGCTGCAGCAGATCCAGCACTGATCGTGGGCGCCGGGCGGTTGGGATGCCAGATCGCCGACACGCTTCTCAGCCACCCCGAGTACGGCATTCGACCGGTGGGATTCCTCGATGACTTCCCTGACGACGGCACCCTCCCAGTTCCCATGGTCGGCCGCATCAGCTCCTTCGACACCGCTGTTCGCCAAACGGGAGCCCGGCGAGTGTTCGTGGCATTCGGGGCGAGCCGGGAACCAGAGCTGGTTGAGGTCCTCCGGGCCTCCACCGCAACTGACGTCGCCATACACGTGGTGCCCCGCTTCTTCGAACTGGGAGTCAGCACGGTTGGCCCCGACGCCCACACCCTCTGGGGCCTACCCATCCACGACACCCGCCGGGCGGCCCATCCCGGAATCGAATGGAGGGCCAAGCGCCTCTTCGATCTGGTGGTAGCGACCCTTTGCCTGCTGGCGGCCGCGCCGGTCATGGCGGTCACGGCGCTGGCCATAGCGGTCACGAGTAGAGGTCCGGTGCTGTTCCGCCAGACCCGGGTCGGACAGCGTGGCATGCCGATCCAGATATACAAGTTCAGGAGCATGAGGGTCAGCAGCGACGCCGACACCCGCTGGGCCGGACGCGACGACGACCGGATCACCAGGGTCGGCCGCCTCATCCGGGCGACCAGCATCGACGAACTGCCCCAGCTGTTCAACGTGTTGAACGGTGACATGTCGCTCGTGGGGCCCCGGCCGGAGCGGCCCCACTTTTCGGAACAATTCGCCCGAACCGTCTACCACTACAAGGACCGCCTGCGGGTTCCCGTCGGGCTGACCGGTTGGGCCCAGGTCCACGGCTTGCGAGGAGACACATCGATAGAAGAGCGGGCGCGCTTCGACAACTACTACATCGAGCACTGGTCGCTGAGCTTGGACTGCATCATCGTGCTGCGCACCTTCCTGCAGATCGCCCAGGAGATAGGCGGGCACCTAAGGCGAGACAAGCCCCGCCCGACCATTCCGCTGGGAGGTTCGAAGTGCGCTACACCGGATCCCGACAGGCCTGTCCACACGACCGCTCAGGCCGGCGGAGCCGGAGGGGCACCCACCCGGTGACCGGGACCGCTGGTCCGGATCGCCGCAGGATCCGCACTGGGGATTGATGACAGCCTGCCCTCGGCAGTGATGTCGAGAGCCGACCGGTAGATGGACACCAGTCGCCCGGCAGCCAGCTCCCACGAGGACTCCGCGAAAAGCTGTCGCCGGCCTTCCGCTCCCATCCGGGTAGCCAGGCGGGGGTCACCGAGGAGTCTGATCACCGCCTCAGCGAGACCCTCCGGGTCACCCGGCCTCACCACCAGTCCCGTCTCCCCGTCCTTCACCGAACCGCTCAGGTCACCAACGTCGGTCGCCACGACCGGCCGGGCCAGGGTCTGGGCCAGCCGCACCACCCCGCTGGAGTTGGACCTCGTATAGGGAGCCGCCACCAGGCGAGCACCTCCCACAAGGCGCGCGACATCGTCGGCTGGGACATAGCCGGGGGAGAACTCGACACCTTCGACGGCGGCCGCCCTCATCTGCATCTCGGCTACATTCAGATCGCCGACCACCGGCCCGGCTATCAACAGTGTGGCTGAGGGCCGCGCCGAACGGATCCGGGTGAATGCCTCCAAAAGAACGTCGATGCCCTTGTAGCCCGTGAGCGCCCCGAACAGGACAACTCGCTCGGGACAGTCTCCGGCCGCTGCCGGCTCGTCATGGGCAAGGGTCCGCAGGTCGCCGTGAGGAATGACCTCAACCCTCTGGACCTCCGGCCATGCATCGAGTAACTCGGCCCGCGAGCGGGAGCCGAGAACCATCACGGCATCCATGGCGAGGTATCCGCGCCCTAGGCCCCTGTACAGGAGGCGACCCTGGCGGTAGGGCCCTGACCCGCCCCGCTGCTCCTCGAGGGGAATCGGCGAGTGGGCGAGGTCAGCGCATATCCCGGCCCAACGCCTGCTGGCCACGGCCGAGGCGAGCAGTCCGTCCAGGGCGAAACGCCACTCACTCCACTGCAGCACGTCCGGTCTGGTCTCCCGGACGAAGCGGGCCACGCTGGCCCACGCCGCCACGTGACGTAGCGCCCTGACACCGCGACGGGCCTTGCGAACCAGGGACGGCTCCACGCCCGCGCCGGGGTGCCATGTCGGAAGCACGGGTGCCACGTCGAAACCTGCGACGGTCGAGGTGAACTCGGGATCAGGACCTGTGAGCAGGGTGACAGTGTGTCCGGCTTGTGCCAGAGCCGTCCCCATTTCGAAGCTGAACTGGAAAAGTCCGCCGGACGGACTGAACTCGACCAGCACTATCCGCAGCGGACGGAGGCTCATACGACCACCTGCCGGTAGAGCTCAGCCAACCGGGCTACCCACGCCGAGGCCGTGAAGTGCTGCTCGTACCTTTTCCGGGCCGCCCGGCCCATGACGTTCCGGCGATCGGGGTCCCCGATCAGGTCCACGAGGGCTCCAGCCAGAGCATGATGATCGCCGGGCGGGACTAGTACGCCGACCGAGTCGTCGACCAACTCCGGGACACCGCCCACGTCGGACGCCACCACAGGGAGGCCCGCGGCCAGTCCGTGCATGACCGCGGTGGGCAGGGCATCATCTCTCGTAGGGTGCACGAGGACGTCAGACGCCCCGAGAAGCCGGTCGACATCGTTGCACCAGCCTGGAAGTACCACCCTCTCGGCCAGCAGTCGGTCATTACGTACAGCTCTTTCGATCTCGCAGGCCAACTCCCCCTCGCCAGCCATTACAATTCGTATCGGCAGGTCGCTGGGTATGAGCCGGCCGGCGGCCAGGAGATCGGCGTGGCCCTTGCCCGGCCGCATGACGCCCAGCATCGTCACCACTACCTGCTGAGGATCGACGCCAAGACCGGCCCGGGCGGCCGCCCGGTCCATTGCGCTCATGGTCATCGGCATTCCTATCCCGTTGTGCACCGTCACCACCCGGCTGGGATCGGGGTGGAAGGTCTGCAGGTACCAGCGCCTCTGAGCCTCTGACACCGCCACCGTCCGCGCTGCCCCGGAGAGCCGGGCGTACCCGCCGGCCTTCTGCTTGAGCCTTTCGACGGCGCCTCCCCCCTGCTCGATCCGGTGAAGGGTCGACACCATGGGTATCCTCAGCCGACGGGCAGTCCATGCCCCCACCAGATCTGCATGCTTCAGATGAGTCTGGATCACATCCGGGCGGACCTCCTGCAGGACCGCCTCGGTGCGGAGGAATGCCCGAAGGTCCCACCGGGAACGCAGCCCAGTTGTGATTACACGAGCGCCCGCGCTCCGCAGTTGGTCGACGTACCGGCTCTCTCCGATGTCCATCAAGCTCACGACGGTGGTCTCGACACCCATATACCGAGCGGCCTCTGCGAACTCCACCAGTAGCTGCTCCGCACCCCCCGATCCGAGGCTGTGGATCAGGTGACATACGTGAAGACACCCGGGGCAGTCCTCTTGGACAGCGCCCTTCCCGAATTGCGTCAGCTGGTTCACCACGGCGAGCCCTCTCCTATTGGTCAATTTCCAGGAACGGTGTCGAGATCGGAAGTGAGACTCATGGTTCTGTAGAGAGCGACATGAGGGGTGCCGGCCGGTGTAGGCCGAGAGGCCGGGCGGGATCCCCCAGATCGAAGGGAACGGTATTCCACAGTGCGGTCCAGCAGAATCGAATCATCCGGAGTTTCCACTAACGGGCATCCGAGGGGAGAGGCGACATACGGCGATGAAAGGAGTGCTCCCAGGCGACACACCCTGCTGTCCGTAGCAGCAGGTGTTCTCGCTGCGATCCTGATCGCCGCCGGAGGAGTCGCTCTGCTGTTCGGGACCGCCAGGAAGTGGGCCGGCCAGACCACCGTCGTCGTGCTGCCGGGGAAGGGAATAGCCATCGGCCCATCTGCCAGCTACTGGGATACTCTCAGCCGGGGACAGATCACCTCCACCGTGGCCCAGGTCCTGGCTCTCCCGCGCTTCAAGCAGCTCGCCGGGGAGCAACTGAGCCTTAGCCCCGCCCGTCTGGCCGCAGTGACCGTGTCCGCCCAGGAAGATACTGGGACCGCGCTGGTCACCGTGACGGCCCAGGGGCCCAACGGCAGTGATGCGGCCAACATGTCCGATGCCGTAGTGGCGCAGGCCGAGCCAACCGTAAACGCTCTCATCGCGCCGTATTCCGTGACCGTGGTGAGCAACACCGGCGGTCATGCCTCGCCGATGTCCACGACCAGCACCTCGAAATATCTCGTCATCCTGGGCGTTGTGGCGGTGGCCCTGGGATTCGGAGTCCAGCAGGCTGTCTCACAACTCTCAGCCGCGGCGTCCCGGCGCAGTCGCCACGCCAACGGCCCAGCGCCTGAACCTGCCCTGCGAGGTCGTGGCGACCACTCCAGCGCAGTCCCCGAACCAGGGGGTATGACGTTTCCCGATACCGTCCATGTTCCAGCTGCTCAGCCCATTGCCGTCCTCCGGACCGAGAGCCACGACGTCAGCTTTCTGCTGAATGACGGGATGCGCTGATGGAGCTCATTGCCCCGAGCACGGATCCACCCATTGAGCGCACCGTCCCCCGGCGGGAACCGATCCCGATGGGACGCCGGTCCGCAGTTCCAGGATGGATCTGGATCCTCGCCGGGATCGGCGGTGCCCTGGGCCTGGTAGCGGCATCAGCACTCCACCGGTCTCTACTGCTGTCCATAGGTGCTGCCGTGGGACTGGCTCTGGTGGGGCTCGCCCTCGCCAGGCCGTTGATCGCACTGGTCCTCCTCCAGGTGGTGACCTGGTCGAACGTCTCATCGGTGGTGGGCTCCCACGGAGGCGTAAGCCCGTACCTGATCGCGATAGCCGTTGCGGTGCTGTCGGTAGCCGTGGAGGCGAAGCGCCGAAATCAGATCAGATTCGGACGCTCTCCGTTGTACCGGCTGCTGGCCCTGGTCTTCGCCGCCGAAGGGTTGTCACTTGTATTCAGCACCCGCCCGCTTTCATTGACCCTGACCACCTCGCAGCTGAAGGATCTGGTCTTCTTCGCCTGCACTGTGGCGCTGATCAGCTTCACCGAGAAGCCGGCTACGGCAGTGAAGGCCATGGCCATAACCATCGCCCTGCTGTGCGGTCTCACCGTCATCCAGCAGTACGGCCTCCACAACAGCACGACCTTCGGCGGACTCAGTCAGCTGCACGCGGCTGACATCGGGGCTGCTACGAGCCGACACACGGGGCCGGAGAGCGATCCGAACTTCTGGGGGCGGACGATAGTACTGGTGACACCGCTGGCCCTTTCAATCCTCCTCATGCGAATCCGGGCGAGGAGACGGTGGTGGCCGTGGGCGCTGGGTGCTCTCATGCTCGGGGCCGGCGAGTACCTTTCCCAATCCCGGGGAGGGCTGATCGCCTTCGCCATCGGTCTCCTGATATGGATGGTCGTCGGCCTCTGGGACCGCCGCAAGTGGCTCTGGCTGCTGCCTGCGGGAGCAGTGGTGCTCCTCGCTTTCGTGCCCAGCCTGACCAGCCGACTCGCCACCGTGGGACAGCTGGCGCACATCTCGGTGGGCACTACGGATCCCTCACTGGTCGACCGGGTCCAGGTGCAGGAGGTCGGCATGGCGATATTCCGCCACCATCCCATCACTGGGGTCGGCCTCGGCAACTTCGAGGTGGTGGAGCCCTCGTACCTCGGCACACCGGGCATAACGGATACCGGTAAGGTATTCGCCCCACACGACCTGTACCTGCAGATCGCTTCCGAGCAGGGACTGGTCGGTCTCGCCGCCTGGCTGCTCTTCTACGGGGGGGCCATCGTCATTGCCGCACGCGCCTACATCCTCGCTCGACGCCTCCGGAGAGAAGACGATGCCCTGATGGCTCTGGGCGCCGTGACCGGACTCCTCGGGTGGGCAACTGCGAGCGCGGTCCTCCACCTCTCCGACTTCAACGAGTTGCTCGCCGTCGTGGCGGTGGTAGCCGTACTGGATAGGGATCTCCGGCGCCGAGCAGCATGCACGCCGGTGCTCCACAGGTCCGAACCGTCGATGCAGGAGCTGGCACAACGCCGGGTGTACCGCCGCGCCAGTGTGACAGCCTTTGGCTCCGTCGTAGCCATAGGAGCCGCAGTGGTAGCCGCCGTTGGAGTGTACGTGCCCTCCAGCCGGACAGCCTGGCAGGCCAGGGCGACTTTCGCCGTGCGGCCAGAACCGGCTGCCAGCTCGGGATACGACGCTTACGCGTGGGACGTTATCAACCGCCAGTCGCTCATCCCGACGCTGGTGGCGATCATCTCCAACCAACGATTCGTCGATGCCGCCCTCGGAAGCGCGACGACAGCCAGGCAGGAAGGCCTCTCGTTCGCCGCCACCGGTAACAGTGCAGCGGCGGTTCTTACACTGTCAGTGACCGCGTTTGACCCCGCAGTGGCCCGCCGCGTCGCCGGTACCACCCTAGGTGCCGCTCGCGACTACATCAGCCAACTGATCGGGCTCTACCAGGTCGACCCTGTGTCGACATGGCCGGCGATCCCGGTGTCCCGGCCGCGGCCGCTCGGCGAGTGGGCGTTGGGCGCAGCCGCCGGAGCCACCTTCCTGGCTGGGATCGGGGCGCCCGCCGTGGCCCGCAGGCGGATCTCGCGCCGGGTCAGCCCGGAGCAAATCCGATGACCCGTGGAATGGTGATGTTCTGCTGGCACAACGTCTGCCCAACGCCATTCTTCGTGTCCAGGGGATCGCAGGCGACTGATGGCTTCCGGCGCCAGATGAAAGTCCTCAAGATGACCAGCAACCCCATCTGCCTGACAGAGGCCGTCAGGTGCCTCATGGAGGGCCGTCCCCTTCCCCCGCGGGCGACAGTCGTCACGTTCGACGACGGATACCGTGACAATCTCGAGGTGGCCGCGCCGATATTGCGGGAGCTGGCCATTCCGGCGACCTTCTTCCTCGTTCCGGAGTTCCTCTCGAGCGAAAAGGCACCTTGGTGGGAGCTCCTGGCCTGGGCCATCCAAAAGCGCAGGAGGAGAGAGCCGACAGGGTGGAAGGGCATGACTCTTGATTTGGACCGCGAGGATTCGACAGCGGTGGTGGATGCTCTGGCGAGGCGCCTCAAGACTCTCGTCGAAGCAGAGCGCCAGCAGGCGGTGAAGGAACTGATCGAGGTGATGGATCCCGCGGGGGAGGAACCTGTCGGTCCCATGATGGACTGGGATGGAGCCAGACAGCTCGCCGGGATGGGCTTCAACATCGGGTCGCACAGCAGCCGACACATGATCCTGTCGAACGAGTCACCCGAAAGTCAGCTGGAGGACCTCCGGGGATCTCGAGCTCTCCTCGAGCGGGGCATCGGCACCTCAATCGATCTCCTCGCCTATCCCAACGGAAGCACCGCTGATTTCGACCAGTCCACATTGGAGGCGGCCGGCCAGTCCGGGTACCGGGCCGCTGTCACCACGATCAGTGGATGGAACGACCGTGCCACCGATCTGTTGGCCCTGCGCCGCTTCGTGATGTACCCGGAGTGGGGCCCGCTCGGCTTCGGGGTGGTCGGCCGCCATCTGGGTCAGGAGGCAGTGCTGCGGTCTCGGTTCGGTAGTCGCCGACCGCGGCCTTCGATAGCCGCCTCGTAGAGGCCTCGCAGATCCGTAACCCAGCGTTCCAAGCTGAAGTCCCTTACAGCACGCTCTCTGGCCCGGCGCCCCATGGCATTGCGGCGCGAAGTGTCACTGAGCAGGTCAATCACTGCTTTCGAGAAGCCGTCAGCATCGTCTGGATCCACGAGGAGCCCGGTTTTCCCTTCCGACACCACTTCCGGTATGCCCTCGAGGTTGGATGCCACAACGGCCCGCCCACAGGCTGCCGCCTCCATCAGCACGGTGGGGAGGGCCTCGCTGCGCGAGGGCAAGAGCACAAGGCTGCTTGCTTGCATCAGAGACGCCACGTCGCTCCTGAAGCCGGCGAACAGCACGCTCTCGACGACACCGTACTTCTCCGCCAGTCCACGCAGCCTCACTTCCTCGTGACCCGACCCGGCCAGCAGGAGCCGGGCTTCAGGGTGGGCAGCTGTGACCGCCGGCCATGACCTGATCGCCAGCTCGTGGCCCTTTCCGCCCCGCAGCGCGGCCGGCAGAAGAGCGACCGGAGCACCAGGTGGCACGCCGAGATCCGGGGGCATCAGACGCTCCGCCGGCGAGAATGCCCTGACGTCGATGCCGTTGCGAACCACTTCCCAATTGCGATTCGCCATAATCGGGTAGCGCGCCGCGAAGCGGGCTCTCGAGGACTCCGACACGAATACGGTTCGAGCCGACGCGGCCGCGGCCGCCACAGCCAGCCGCTCCCGAACATCATTGCGCCACCCTGCACCGGGGGCAGGCACGTGATGAAAGGTCGATATCACCGGACAGCCGGTGATCCAGCCGGCCGGAGCCGCCAGGGTGGAGGCGTATTCGAGGTGGGCATGAACGAGGTCGCAACCGGAGCGGCGGATGGCCTTCACCGTCTCCGGGACGCCCCTCCAAGAGAGGAGCCTGTGGATAC
The DNA here is from genome assembly GCA_021816565.1 of Actinomycetes bacterium. The sequence continues at coordinate 14,394 of JAKAXN010000005.1, read as the reverse complement.
CCAGGAAATCCGGGGATGCTCCCCGCGCGACGAGGGCTGGGAGCATCTGCCGCCTGCTGTCGTCGCTCGGGCTTACAACGGCCACCCTCACCTCCAGGCCGGCTGAAGGGGCGACATCGATGAACCCTGTCAGGAGGCTCTCCGCTCCTCCGAGAGCCAGGGAGTCGATCATGACCAGCACCCTCAACGACCTGGGAGCGTTCTCCCCGGTCAGATCCGGCTCGGCTGGGACTTCGGGTTCGACCATGTTCGCCGCCACCAGCGCGGGACTGTACCGGTCGCTTCAGGTTGGTGTAAACGAGAATTGGCCGTCCTGGCACCGCAGACGGCCGCTGACTGCCTTCCGTGAGGTCATCGGCCGTTCCAGCTGTTGAGTACCTGCAGGCCCGAGGACCACGGCAGTTGGGGCATGCCGTAGTAGTCGGGGATGTTGTTCTGGGCCAGCCAAGACCCGCCTGACACCGAGCTCGGGAGCTGCACACCGAAGGCCATGCTCGCGCCACCGGTATCGGTCACGTAGGCACCGTAGGTCTGCAGGGTCCGGCCGATGACCAGCTCCAGCGGGGTGATGCCAGGGATGGCCGAGAGGTTGATCGCCGGGTTCAGCCGGATGCGCTGGCCCTCGGGGATACCTCCGCTGGTATGACCGTCACTCTTGGCCGCAGGGAACACGAAATTCGACGCCGAGATATCCGTGGAGAAGTTGAGGGCGTGAGGTATCACCCCGCCTCCAGGCTGGTTGACCGTGGCCAGAGCGGCACGCAGCTCGCTGTCGAGGATGGCGCCGGCGCTCATGGCCTTGCCCGATCCGGTGCCCTGGCCGGTGGCTCCGTTGGCGCTGTGCCAGGCGTTGTTGAACGCGTAGTAGTCACCGTAGGAGGCCGACACGAGGTGGGCCGAGGATCCAGATCCCGACACAACCGGCTGCCAGATGTCCACCTCGTGCTGACCATCGGGCTGGACCACCGCGAAACTGCCGTCCGTGCCCGACGGAATGAGATTGAGAAGGGTCTGGCCGGTCGGGATCGACACGGTCCTACCCGACAGTGCCGTGGCACCCCGCGATGACTGGTCGGTGAGATTGACCACCTGCGTCGGAGTCGACGCGGTGGCCTGATACACGCCGGTCCCGTACTGGTAGATGTCCAACGCCGGTCCCACCGCCAGCTGACTCGCCCAACTCGACGAGTTCGGCGACAACACCGCACTCGCCGGAATCGGCGTATTGAACGACGAATCAGACCACGGGGACAGGTACAGCGACTGGCTCAGCGTGCTCGGCCGAGCCATCACGACAACCACCACGAAGGCAATCAGCAGAGCCGGAGACGTGACGCCCCTCCGAACCGCTCGCCCCTTCCGTGCGGGCGGGGACGGTCCCAGCCCAGGTCCCCTGATACCCGGATCGACTATGCGCACAGTCGGCCCAGCTGCGGGATCATCCGACGATCCAGCCCATCACGCAGAAACGGTAGTCCCCGGAAAGGCTGAGACGATCCTGCGGTAACAACTTTCCACCAACGGTCAGCGGGCGCCGTAGCCGAGCTGGATCACCGATGACGGTGCCGTCGGCCCCGTAGCGGACCGCCCGGTCGGCCCAAATGGAAGAGGGGGTCCAGCCCCGGCCGACCGGGACCGAACCCCCTCTCGAGCTCTTCCGAGAGCTGGTGGAGTTGTGGGCTGCTGGGCTTACTGGCCGTTCCAGCTGTTGAGTACCTGCAGGCCCGAGGACCACGGCAGTTGGGGCATGCCGTAGTAGTCGGGGATGTTGTTCTGGGCCAGCCAAGACCCGCCTGACACCGAGCTCGGGAGCTGCACACCGAAGGCCATGCTCGCGCCACCGGTATCGGTCACGTAGGCACCGTAGGTCTGCAGGGTCCGGCCGATGACCAGCTCCAGCGGGGTGATGCCAGGGATGGCCGAGAGGTTGATCGCCGGGTTCAGCCGGATGCGCTGGCCCTCGGGGATACCTCCGCTGGTATGACCGTCACTCTTGGCCGCAGGGAACACGAAATTCGACGCCGAGATATCCGTGGAGAAGTTGAGGGCGTGAGGTATCACCCCGCCTCCAGGCTGGTTGACCGTGGCCAGAGCGGCACGCAGCTCGCTGTCGAGGATGGCGCCGGCGCTCATGGCCTTGCCCGATCCGGTGCCCTGGCCGGTGGCTCCGTTGGCGCTGTGCCAGGCGTTGTTGAACGCGTAGTAGTCACCGTAGGAGGCCGACACGAGGTGGGCCGAGGATCCAGATCCCGACACAACCGGCTGCCAGATGTCCACCTCGTGCTGACCATCGGGCTGGACCACCGCGAAACTGCCGTCCGTGCCCGACGGAATGAGATTGAGAAGGGTCTGGCCGGTCGGGATCGACACGGTCCTACCCGACAGTGCCGTGGCACCCCGCGATGACTGGTCGGTGAGATTGACCACCTGCGTCGGAGTCGACGCGGTGGCCTGATACACGCCGGTCCCGTACTGGTAGATGTCCAACGCCGGTCCCACCGCCAGCTGACTCGCCCAACTCGACGAGTTCGGCGACAACACCGCACTCGCCGGAATCGGCGTATTGAACGACGAATCAGACCACGGGGTGATCGACGCAGACGGCGTGAGCGGGCCCGACGTCGTGGTGCTGGTCGGCGTGGAGCTTGTGGTGGTCGGAGCCGGAGCAGGCGCAGGGGCAGGCGCAGGCGCAGAGCTGGTGGTGGTCGGAGCAGGAGCAGGCGCAGGAGCCGGAGTCGGCGCAGGAGCAGGAGCAGGAGCCGGAGTCGGCGCAGGAGCAGGAGCAGGAGCAGAGCTAGTGGTAGTCGGAGCAGAGCTGGTGGTGGCCGGAGCAGGCGCAGGAGCAGGCGCAGGAGTCGTGGAAGTGGGAGTGGTGGTGGGCGCTGGGGTGGCGGTCGGGGTAGGCGTCCAGCGGTGCCAAGTCCGGGCTTCCCAGTTCTGCGAAGACCACCTGTTGGCGTCGGACCTCCACCAGTCGTGCCAGGTCTCAGCGCTGGCAGATACGGCTGGCATGGTGATCGCCACGCCAGAGAGCATGAGCAGTCCGGCTCCGGCCTGCATACCCCGCCGCCGGCGGGCTCTCTTCTGCTCGGGGTCTCTTTCGTCCTTGCGGTTTCGATTTGTATTCGGGGACGGCATGCCAGAGGCGTCGGACTCATCCGCGACGCCCTTGACCGACCGCCGGCACGGCCCGGCAACCTCATGCGACCACCGACCCCGCAGCGTGCACGGAACGACGGCCTCCAACGTGCTGCTTCATGTACTCCGATGAAATCCCCAGGAACAGCCCGACCACTACCCGAAGCCGCGGAGCGGGCAAGTCGGAGATCGGCGCCGGGAACGAGGGACCTAAGAAAAGAGGAAAGGCCGGTGGCCGACCACGAAGGATCAGCCGAACTTCCGAAAAGCAACGTTCCGGTCGGGACGGAGGAGAGCCTCCAGAAGCGGAACCGCCACTGGGACCGCTTCAGCAGGATTTGAAACCAGATAGTGGTAGTGGAGCCCTGGTGTCCCGTTGACCTCGATCACAACCCCTCCGGCATCGACCAGCGATCGCGAAGGATCCGGCGTCATCAGATCCACTCCGGCAAAGCGCAGGCCCATGGACTCCACGGCGCGGGCGGCGTCCCGAACGAGGTCCGGACCCAGCTCACCGGGGTGTATGGATCGAACCTGCCCGGCACCGCTCTGGTTGACAGCCGACTTGACGGTGACGGCCACACCCCGCTCCGGGACAGATGACAGGGAGAGGCCGGCTCTGCTCAGGGTGAGGAGGCAATCAAGGTCGACAGTCAGAACCGCCAGCCCGGCGCCACTGTCCGGCTCCACCCTCCTACGGTTTTCCGCCCGTATCAACTCCTCGAGGGTGGATCGTCCGTCACCGATCACCCTGGGCGGCTGCCGAAGCAGTACATCGACCAGCCGGCCATCCAAGAACAGCAGGCGGTACTCCGATCCCCGGCCCTGCTCCTCAACGAGAAGCCGGGAGTCCCACCGTCGGGCCCACATGCGGGCCCGCTCGAATTCCTCGGCGCTGCGCACCCCGCAGGTCACGCCCTCCCCGCCGGATGTGCTGCGAGCCGGCTTGACCACAACGGCACCGGGGGCCCCTTCGCCGAGGAATGCGATCCTGGACAGGGGCTCGGACGCGTCCACTTCGGCGTAGCGGGCCATCGGTATGCCCGCGTCCGCGAGCAGGCGGTGGCAGGCCACCTTGTCCAGGGCGAGCTGCAGCGATACGCCGAAGTCCAACATGACGGTGTGGTACCACGCGACCGTCTGAACGTCACCCCTCCTTATCAGGAGGAAGTCGTCGACCAGCGTCTCACAGTCCGCCCCCACGAGACCGGCGGCCTCCGTCCATATCCGCTGGTACATCCGCCGGCGGGCTTCAGCGGCCCCGGAGTCATGTTGCGTCATGGCCCGACGCCCCGAAACGGAAGCAGCAACTCCCGCTTCACGGAGAAAGTCCAATTTGGGAGCTAATACCCGTCCAACCTTGCCGGTCATAGCCAGTCTGGCCAATATTGCCGTCGAAGCCTTGACCGACGGTCGCGTCGCCTCCACAATCATCGATCGAACACCACCGTTCGACCGAGGTGAAAGGACCGAACTGGGGTGGATGATTCTGTCACTAATACTCCTGTCATGACCGCCGGAGTGCGTCACGACATCGCCTTGATGCCCGCCGTGATCATCGGCGGCACGATGAATGTCCTGAGCGTGGCCCGAGGTCTCTGGTCGCACGGTGTGGCCGTAGACGTTATCGGCGGCCCCGTGGATTCCCCTGCTCTTTGGTCAAAGTCTGTACGAAATTACTATCGCCCCGACGGGAGCGACACCGATCGTCAGTGGATGGACCTTCTAGTCCATGACCTCGAGCCATCGGTGCTGCTACCGGGCAGCGACGATGCGCTCGAATTCATTGTGAGACACCGGCAGGACCTGGTGGATCTCGGGCATCGCCCTATAGAGGCCAACGACGAGGCCATCCTCGACATGCTCGACAAATCGAGGACCTACGAGATCGCCCGGAGTGCCGGGGTGGCGGCTCCCGACACTGCGACAGTCGCGACCACAAACGACCTGCACTACCTCGACGACTTCCGCTTTCCTTGTGCCGTCAAGCCAGTCGAGTCGCATGTCTTCACCCGTCGTTTCCAGCCTTTCGCCAAGGGGGCCCGGGTCGACTCGGCGGCGGAGGCTGCGTCGCTTCTCGAACCAATCGTGTTGGAGGGCGTCCCGATGCTCCTCACCGAGTTCGTCGAGGGCTCCGACGAATGCTGCTCCTATTACACTTACCTGGACGAGAACGGTGACCCGCTCTTCGAGTACACGAAGCGGAAGCTCAGAGTCTATCCCACTGGATTCGGTCTGGGCACCTACCACATGAGCGAATGGCAGCCGGATGTGGCCGGAGTCGGGTTGCGTTTCTGCCGCGCCGCCAAACTGCGGGGCATCGCCAATGTGGAGTTCAAGCGGGACTCGCGCGACGGACAGCTTCGCCTCATCGAATGCAATGCCCGCTTCACCAACGCCCAAGAGGTGGTGAGGAAGTCGGGGATCGACATGGGCTGGCTGGCCTACACCCGAATGACCGGGATGCCGCTCCCAGCATTCAGTCGCCCTCGCGACAGGGTCGGCCTCATCTTCCTCGTGGAGGACCTTCAGGCGCTCATGGAATATCGACGAAAAGGCGAGCTCTCAGTGCCCCAGTGGCTGCGGACCGTAGCTATGCACCAGGCGCCCCCCTTCTTCGACTGGCGCGACCCGCTCCCCAGCGCCATGAACTTCCTCTCCTTTGCCCGCCGGGTTTGCCGCCACGCCGGTCGACGAGCCCGGGGGCACTCCTCCGGGGACGTGTTAGCGGCCGATCCGTATACCCGGCGGGACGGAACATCCAGCCGGTTTCCCATCTCAGCCCAGACAGAGATAAAGGGGTAGTTACCAACATGACTCAGATCGATCTACGAATGACTGAGAACGAGGCTCCGGCGAAGCCTCAGTCGGGCGAATTGAACCCTGGGCCGGGGTTCCGGCTCCGCCAGGACATAGAGAGACCGGATCCGGCGGTTGTCGAGGCGTTCGGACGGTTCGAGACAGCGCTCATCTCGGACATGATGAACCGGCTGTACACCATGTGCTCCGCCATACATTCGGTTACCGGGCCCGGTGCCCGGATCCTCGGTCCCGCTTGCACGGTAAAGGTCTTCCCGGGTGACAACCTGATGGTCCACAAGGCCTTGGACATCGCCCGGCCAGGAGACATCATCGTCGTGGACGCGAGCTCCTCCAGCCTGAACGGGGTGCTGGGAGATCTGATCTCCACCAAGGCCAGGCACCGCGGGATAGCCGGCTTCATCGTTGACGGGCTGGTACGCGACGTGGAGCGTATCGTTGCGCTGGGGGACTTCCCGGTCTTCGCCCGTGGAGTTACCCCCATAGGGCCCCTTCACCGGGGCCCGGGCGAGATCAACTTCCCGGTGTCGGCAGGAGGCATAGTCGTTAAGCCGGGTGACATCGTCTACGGCGACCTCGACGGAGTGGTCGTAATTCCCCGGGAGGAGGCGGTGACCCTGCTGCACCGGGTCACCACTAAGGCCGAGGCGGAGGCCGACTACGTGGCGGCGGTAGCCAAGGGGAACTTCTCGAACGCATGGGTGGACCGCGTGCTGCAGGAAGCCTCGCTGGAATTCTGAATCCGCTCTCGAGTGGGGGGCCGCCATGGTGGACGGCTCCCCACTGACGCGCGTTGTAGGCCGATCGCTACGTCACTCAGGCTCCTCACTGGGGAGTCAGCCGGCCAGGGCCTCCGCCCTCGAGGCCACGTCGTCGAGACCGGCAACCCGGCACACTTCGGCAACCCGGAGCAGCTCACCACGGTGAACGGGCAGGCCGTGTCGCCTCCTGGTCGCGGCCGCCAGGGCAGTGTCCTGTCCGGGGTATTTCAAGGGCGGGGACGTCTGGTCCTGCGGCAGACCCAGCAGCCGGTCGACCATGTCGTCGAGGGCCCTGGTCTCCGCTCGCAGCCCGAGCAGCCCGATGTCGACGGTGATGAAGACGTGGCCGGTGTTCTGCCGTCTCTCGAAGTCGTTGTACAAGGAGGCCATCTGATCGTCCGTGTCGGCTCCCGCCAGCAACACGCAGAGCATGCTTATGGCCATGGCGAGGCCCGACCCCTTGGGACCGCCGACGGGCAGCAGGCAGCCTGCGAGAGCCTCCTGCGGGTCGGTCGTCGGGCGCCCGCGCGAATCGAGCGCCACGCCCTCCGGAAGAGACTCCCCCAGGTCCCGGGCCCTGGTGATCTTCCCCTGCGCTATGACGCTCGAGGACATGTCGAGCACGAAGTCCGGGTGCTCACCGAGCGGAACACCGATGGCCAGTGGGTTGGTCCCGAAGAACGGCTGCGAGGCGCCGTAGGGGGCCATGCGCTTGACCGCGTTGGACATGATGACGCTGACCTGCCCGGCTCGGGCCGCCCGGCGGGCGTAGTAGCCGGCGGCCCCGAAGTGGGTGCTGTTGGAGACCGCGACCATTCCCAGGCCGTGCTGCGAGCTGATGGAGATGCATTTGTGGAGCGCTTTCAGGGCGGCGGCCGGCCCCAGGGCGTTGCCCGCGTCCATCCGGCAGAACACCCCCTGCTCGTGGGTGTACCGCACCCACTGGGTACCGCCGGCCAGCCCGGCCAGCACCCGTCTCATGTAGATGGGGACCCGCTGGAAGCCGTGGGACTCCATGGCCCTGATGTTGGCGTCTATGAGAACGTCAGCGACAGCCGCGGCGTCTTCGCCGGGTATCCCGATCCCCTGGAAGCAGTCGGTGGTCAGCTGCCACAGCTGGCCGACGTCCACGCGGACTTCTGGATCGACGGTCGGGCCGGTGTTGGCAGGTTTCATCGTGGTGATCCTGGGTGCTGCGCCCCCGCCCTGGGCCGGGCGGGGGCGGGCCGGTTGGGACTTGTGGCGGTCAGGCCCCGGCCGGCAGGTCGGAGCCGGCCACTATCGGCATCGCCAGCTGGACACCGCCCAGCGAACCCCGGAAGGGGGCGTCACCGAAGGCGAACACCCCGCCGTCGGCGGCGATCAGGTAGTAGCCGTCGCCCGAGGCAGTGGACATCCCGGTCACTATGGGCTTGTCCAGGCTGATCCCTCCCAGCGATCCGTAGAAGCGGGCGTCACCGAAGGCGAAGACACCGCCGTCCCTGGCGAACAGCCAGTAACCCCCACCGGACGGCGTGACCGCCATGGAGACGATCGGCTGGGCGAGGGGCACGCCCCACAGGGACCCGTGGAGTCCGGCGTCACCGAAGGCGTACACGCTCCCGTCCGCTGACACCATGTAGTAGCCAAGGCCGTCAGGGGTGGCCCGAGCGGCAATGATCGGCTGGGTCAGCGGGACTCCGCCGAGTGATCCGTAGAAGCCGGCGTCACCGAACGGGAACACGCCGCCGTCCCTGGCGAACAGCCAGTAGCCCCTACCGGACGGCGTGACCGCCATGGCGGCGATCGGCTGAGCGAGAGGGTCACCTCCCAGCGATCCGTAGAAGCGGGCGTCACCGAAGGCGAACACCCCCCCATCGGAGGCCACGGCGTAGTAGCCGTTGCCGTCGGAGGTGGAAGCGCCGCCGACCACCCGGTGGGCCAGATGGATACCTCCGAGGGATCCGTAGAAGCCCGCTCCCCCGAAGGAGAAGACACCTCCGTCAGAAGCGAACAACCAGTAACGGTTCGCATGGGCCCCTGGAGAGTGCGCCGGTGACGTGGTCGGACCCGGCGGATTGCCGGGCTGGGCCGGGGGCGTCGAGGGGGTGCCCGGCGGAGGCGACTGCGGAGGCGGAGGCGACTGTGACGGCGGAGGGGACTGCGATGGCGGAGGCGGGGCCACCGGGGTGGCGTGGGCCGGAGCCGAGGCCGGCCCCACCCCCGAGGAGTCGGAGGCCACGACTTGGAAGGTGTAGGGCTGGCCGTTGGTCAGCCCGGCGACGTTGTAGGTCCGGCTGGCACCGCCCAGGTCGTCGACGACGGGCTGGCCGGATGCGGACGTCCCCTTGTAGACGTCCACGACGTAGTCGGTGGGTGTCCCGCCGGTGGAGGGCGAGGCCCAGTCCAAGCTGACCGACCCATTGCCGGGGGTCGCCGTCAGGCCACCGGGAGCCCCTGGCGGCGCGATGGGTTGGGTGGTGACCGGTGCCGAAGCGAGGCCGGCACCCTTGGCGTTAGAGGCTGTGACGGTGAACGTGTAGTCCTGGCCGTCGCTCAGTCCCGTCACGGTGTAGGCGAGACCGGTCGAGCCGGTGTCGATCCGGGTCGGGGTCCCGGTTGCGGAGCCGCCGCTGTACTGCTCGATCACGTAGTCGGTCGGCGAGCTCCCGGTGGTGGGCGCGGTCCAGGAGAGCTTGGCCGTACCGTCTCCGGGGGTCGCAGCCAGGGCCCCCGGGGCGCCGGGCAGGGTGGCTGCAGCCGCTGGAGTAGCGGTCACCGGCCCCGAGTCCCCGCCGGCCCCGGCGGAGTTCACCGCGTGCACCGTGAAGGTGTAGTCCTGCCCGTTATTGAGCCCGCTCACCGTGGCCGAGAGGCCCGTCGACTTCGTGTCCACGGCGGTGGCAGTACCCGTCGCCGAGGAGCCGGTGTACTGGTCTATGACGTAGTCGGATGCGGCACCACCGGTCGTAGGAGCGGTCCACGTGAGCTGGACACTGCCGTCGCCGGATGTGGCCACCGGCGTGCCCGGCACGCCGGGAGCCGAGATGGCGCTCCCCCCGGCCTCGATCTCGCGGATGCGGTTCCCGTCTCCCACCGGCGTGGGGTCATCTACGCCGTCGGTGACGAAGATGTTGCCACTCGGGTCGACGGTCACATCGGAGGGGTTCCCGAATCCGGCCGCCACGGCTTGGCCCCCGTCCCCGCTGTCCGAGCTTCGCTGCGTGCTGCCGCCGATGGTGTAGACGTTGCCGGCCGTCACGGCCTGTCCGTAGATCGTGCCCGTGTGCTCGGCAACTAGGCGAACCTCATCGTTGAACACGTCGGCGACGATCACGTCCCCATTTGCGTCCACCGCCACCGCGTTGGGGTAGTAGAAGGTGGCCGAAGCGGCCGGTCCGTCGGCCGACCCGGTGCTTCCGGTACCGGCGATGCTGTACAGGTGACCGGCGGTCATTTTGATGCCGTCGAATGTCCCAGTCGACTTCGCCAACACCACGATCCTGCTGTCCAGGTAATCGGCTATCACCAGGTTGCCGTTGGTCGGATCGACCACCGTGTCGTGGGGGTTGTTGAGCCCGCTGCCCATTGCGGGAGCACCATCGACGAACGTGTCCAATCCGTTGCCGGCGATGGTCTCGATGTCGCCGGTCCTGTAGAACGTCTGCCCGTAGAAGGTGCCGGCGACGGCAGCGATCATCTGCAACCGCTCGTTACCGGTGTCGGTGATGATGAGGTTGCCCTCCGAGTCGAATGTCACGCCGTGGAGGTCCTTGAAGGATCCGCCGACACCCTGGCCCTTGCCGGCCAGGGTGTAGATGTCGCCGGCCGTCGTCAGCTTCACGCCGAACAGGCTCCCTGGGCGTGCGGCAATCACCCGCACGACGTCGTTGCCGTTGTCGCTGAAGATGACATCGCCGTTGGCGTCGAGGGTCACGCGCTTGGGGAAGTCGAGGAGCGCCGACGTGCCAGGCACACCGTCGCCGCTGTACCCGGTGATCGGCTTCCCACCAGGGGTCGGATTGGTGCCGGCGATGGTGTAGACGTGGTTGGCGGTCATGGAAATGCCGAAGTAGGAGCCGGACTTGGCTGGGACCATGCGGACGACGGCATTGTCGGTGTCGGCGAAGTAGATGTTTCCGGCAGCATCGACGGCCACTCCCTGCGGTGCTGCCAACAGGGCCGTGGTCGCCGGGGTGCCGTCGGGGGAGAACCCGGCCGAGGCGTTGCCGGCCGCCGTGGCCGGGGTGCCGACCACCGTGGTCACGTCGCCGCTGGCAGCAAACGCCCCCGGAGCGGAGGCCAGGCCTACGGTCCCGCCCACGAACGCCGATGTCACGAACCCCACCACAACCCTGCGGGACACGATCCTGCTCGATCTGGCCGCCGGATCGGACTCCTGTCGCAAAGTCTTCGTATTCATCTTCCTCGCACACTTCCTTGGTCGCCGTTGAGCCGAAGGTATTCGTCCTCTCACGCCGAGCCCGCAATCACTGACCCTTTGGTCATTGACATAGATGCGCGCTGCTAGCGGCAACAAATGATGAGACCCGCCACATGTGACAATCAGTGAATTCGCCCGCGCTCAGAACCCTCTTGATCCCCGCCGGCAGGGATCTAGCTCTCGGGCAGGCGTTGGCCGACGATGAGCAACTTGTTGCCGAGCCGGGCTCGGGTTGTGGCCGTCTCGATCAGGGGCCACGCCCGACTCAACGCCCGCTTGAGGAGGTCCTGCTTGCCCTCGAGTTCGAAAAGCGTGGCCATCTTCTGCCGGGGAGAAGGTGCCATGGCACTCCATACCAGGCGGCATCCGCAACGCTCGAGAAGCGACTTCATGCCCGTAAGAGTGAAGTAGCAGCGGTGCTCGAGGTAATAGAGCGGATCGGTGAGGTTGACCCGCCGACCCGTCAGTCCGTAGAGGGAGAGGACCGCCCGCCTGGCGGGGAAGCCGGCATTGGGGGTCTCGAAGATGAGTGCCCCTCCGGGCCGCACCTTGCGGACCATGGCTTCGAGACCGGACTGGGGATCCAGCAGGTGCTCGATGACGTCCCACATAGTGGCGGCGTCGAGAGAGCCGTCGGCCACATGGCAGTCGATGACCCCGGGAACGTAGGCCTCCAGGCCGCGCGATCGTGCCGCGTCCACAGCCTTCTCCTCCACGTCCGCCCCGACGGCGCGCATACCCCGATCGGTTGCGTAGGAAAGGAAATTGCCGATCCCGCACCCGATGTCCAGCACGGATCCGATGGGCCCTACCAGTCTCTCGGCTTCGGCCACCACCCGTTCGTAGCGGCGCTCGAACTCGGCGTGCACGGCAGGGTTTTCGTACACGGAGAACTTGTAGGGTTCCCAGTACGCGGATTCCCGCGGTGCACGACCCTGATCATCGGCCCGGAAGAACTCGCTGCCGCAGGATAGGCAGCGCCACAGGCGGTACGTCTCCTCCACCGTCAACGACAGCGCCGCCGCGTCCTGCCCGCAAGCGGGGCACTCGTCCGACATCCGGTGCAGGCTATGTCCCACCGGGGAAGGCCGGCCCCGACCTGGCAAACTCTGGCCGGTCGGCCAATTCCGCCCCAACGGCGCCGGGTGGCGAAGAGTGCGCTTCACGCTGGGCACGGGTCGGCCCTCCCCTGCCCTGGCGGGGGTCCGGCGTCATCACCCTGCCGGTCCGGGCCGAAAAGGAGCTTGGCAGCCCGGATCACCCCCGGTGGCACCAGATCGAACGGTGGCAACGGGCTCTTCATCTGGCGACTCATCGGCCGCCTCGGTCACCCGGTCGGGACCCACATGCGCATTCCACAGCAGATATGAGAAGGGCGCATCCGGGCAGATACCAACATCCCGGCTGGGCCCATCAGAGCGTGAAGAGGTCTTCCAGCTCCAGCCCCGACCGGTTGGCCAGACGGCGCAGCTGCTCCAGCGCCCGGGCCCGCGTCGGACCGATGCTGCCTATGGGCATATCCAGAGCCTCGCTTATGTCCCGGTAGCTGAAGGGCACATCGGCACTCAAGAGACGCAGCAGTAACTGCGAGCGCACCGGAAGCTGGCGCACCAGGGCAGAGATCGCCGCCGAGCGTTCGTTGGAAATGATCCCGTAGTCCTGCGACTCGGTTGGAGCCGGATCGGGAACCAGGTCGAGGTCCTCGCCGCGCGGGACCTGCCTTCCGGCCAGCCGGATGACCCGCAGCGACTCCCGCCGCGCAGTGGTGGCCAGCCAGGCGCCGATGCGGTCGGGCTGATTGATGCGTCCCAGGTTCTCGACCAGCCGGAGCCAAGTGGTCTGCGAAACGTCGGCTGCATCGGCGGGGCTGAGTCGGTGCGCCCTGGCGATGGCCCACACCATGGAAGCGAATCGGTCAACCAGACGGTCCCAGGCCTCCCGGTCACCGGCCGCAGCCCGGGTGACCAGCGAGGCCACATCGCTGCCGGTCGAGCGGGCCGCTGAAGCGGTGGGCGCAACGGTTGTCCCTGCCGGAATGAGCGGCTGGTCCGGTTCGGGAGCTATTTCAACATTTGTCAGCCAGTCCACCGCTGACCCCGCTGGTCCCCCTGACGGTCCCCAAATGTACGAAATAGGGCCACTTTCGCCATCCACATTTCTTTCATCATTCGGGCCGTTGGTCCGGACCCCTCTGTGGTCAGAGTGCCTGACAGCCGACCGGACATCAAGGTCTTCAGAACCTTCGTCCGAGGTTTCATTTGCCCTATTGACAGCAGCGCCGGAAGGCCACCGGAGCGGATGCCGATCGGGTCCGATCCGGTATGGTCAGCGCGTGGCTGCTTCCCCGCCCGGTCTGCCTCGACACCGCGACGACCCGACAGGCCCGCCTCCGGCTGGGCTCCGGGCATGAGATGACCGAGCACCGGCAGGCGGGATCGCCGGAGGACAGGCCAGCCGACCGACCGGCTGAGGAACCGCCCGGGTACGTGGTGGAACAGGCCAAGGATGCCCACGCCGCCCCCGTCGCCGAATTGGCACAGCTGGTGTTCGACTCCCTCGTCGACAGCGACTCCCGCCCGGAGGATCACCGGCTCCGTTTCGAGCACCCCGAACTCGGAGTGGATCTCCGGGTGCGCGCCCGCCCGGAGGGAACGGAGATCAGCGGGCGGTTGGACCGGACCGCCGGCAAGGTCGTCCTGCACATCCGCTCCGCCGGCCTGGCCATGGTGAGCGGGACGGAGGACGGACGTTTCGCTTTCGGCCGGGCGCCACACGGCCTGGTGCGCCTGTCGGTCGAGGGGCTGGAACCGGGCTCCGCCATCTGGACCGACTGGTTCCGGGTGTGAGCGGAGTTTCGCACTAGCCGACCCAGAAGCTGACGGCCACCGCGATCCCGGCCAGCACCACCACCCGCCGCAGGAGGGTGGGGTTGATGACCCTGACCAGGCGGCCCCCCAGGAAGCCGCCGAGCAGGCTGCCGGCGGCCATGATCGGGACCAGGATCCAGGTGACCTTCCCGGAGAAGAGGAAGAACACCGCGGCCACCAGGTTGATAACGAACGACAGGGCCTGCTTGAGGGCGTTGAGCTTGGTCAGGGGCTCGAGGCTGAACAGGGCGAGCAGGGCCAGGAGCATGATGCCCAGCCCGGCCCCGAAGAACCCCCCGTAGGCGGCCCCCAGGAAGATGGTCAGTATGAACACGGCCTGCCGGCCGGCGGACGGGCCGGGCCGGTCGGACAGAAGCGAACAGGG
>JAKAXN010000288.1 GCA_021816565.1 Actinomycetes bacterium | reverse complement strand
GTCCACCAGGACCACCACGTAGGCCGGCTGGTGCTGCCGCCAGCCCAGCACCGGCGACAGCGACGCCAGCGTGTCCCACCGGACCACCTCGCTCCGCGGTGGCACCGGCGAGTAGGTCACGTTGATCATCCCGCCGGCGTCGGCGTAGACCGCCACACCCTCGCCGAAGCGGTGGGCGTCGGCGATGACGTCGTCGATGGGATCGACGGCGCCCGGTGCCGCCCCCTGGCCCTCGAGCTGTCGGCGGGCCTCCTGCCAGCGCAGCAGGTTCTTCGGGCCGGCGTTGTCGGTTGCGCCCGGCACCGCCAGGCAGGCGGTGGCGACGGGGCCGGGCCGGAGCAGGAGATCCCTCCACGCCGAGACGTCGACCAGCCCTCGCGGTATCGTGCCCGCCTGTTCCATGACCACCTCCGATGACTTCATCCGGCCGCCTCTCTGGGGGTTCCGGCGGCCCGTCCCGTGGGGGCTACCCGTCGGTCCCGGCGGTGAACCGGTGCCCGCTCCGGCTCGGGCCGGCCCCGGGCGGCAGCCAGGATGCTTGATCCGCCCTCACCGGGATGGCAGTCTCGACCGGATGGGACTTTCCGAACGCGACCGGGCCATCCTCGAGTTCGAAGGTTCCTGGTGGACCGGGTCCGGCTCCAAGGAAGCGGCCATCAAGGCCCGGCTGGGTCTGTCGGCCAGCCGGTACCGCCAGATCCTGGCCGGGCTGATCGACTCGGAGGAAGCTGCGTCGGTCGCCCCGCTGGTGGTCCGCCGCCTGCGGCGCGACCGGATCCGCCGGAGGCGGGCCCGCTTCGAGGGCCGCCCCCTTGATGGAAGGAAGAGCTTTTGAGCGGTCCGTCCCGACGTGACGGCGGGATCAACGGTATGAGGGCCATCGTCCTCATCGCCGTCCTGGTCATCGTGGCCATCGGGGTGCTGTCGCGCAGCAGCGGGCACCCGGCCGTGTCCACCCGGGCGTCGGCCGGCACGTCCGCGCCAGCCACCACCACCCCCACCACCGCGGCCGCCACCACCACCCCCACGACCGTGGTGCCGGCGTCGCAGGTGAAGCTGCAGGTCCTCAACGGCGTCCTCACCGGCTCGCTGGCCGGGCAGTGGAGCAACAAGCTGCGGGCCAACCCCGGTTACCAGACGCTCCCCCCGGACAACGCCACCAGCAAGGTGACCTCCTCGGCCATCTACATCCTCACCCCGGGCTACCAGCCCGAGGCGGCATCCCTCGCCGCCACGGTGGGTCTCCCCTCGAGCGCCATCAACCCCACCGTGCCGGCCCCGGCCAGCGCCCCGATACCGAACTCGGAGAGGGCCACCGCCAACCTGGTGCTGGTCATCGGCCCCGACCTGGCGGCCGGCGCCTGAGCGGGCCGGTCCCGCCGGCCGGGGATGGCCCGCCCGACGTCACCGCCGGCTTGACCGCATGGCTGGCCTCGGCCCGCAGGGCCCCGACGCTGGTCGGGGTGTTCGTGGACTTCGACGGGACGCTCGCACCGATCGTCTCCGACCCGGCGGCCGCGTCCCCCCACCCCGACGCCGCCGGCCTGCTGCGCCGCCTGAGCGAGCGGTGGGGCCGGGTCGTGGTGGTGTCGGGCCGGCCGGTCGCCTACCTGCGCTCGCACCTGGCCCAGGCGGGAGGCACCGAGCTGTACGGCCTGTACGGGCTGGAGCAGGCTCCGGCGTCGTCGTCCGAGTCGGGAACCATCACCCGGCCCGAGGGGGAGGTGTGGCGCGCCGCAGTGGACGACGCCGCGTCCATCGCCGGCCGGGACGCACCGGCCGGGGTGCACGTCGAGCACAAGGGCCTTACCGTCACCCTGCACTACCGAAACGCCCCCGGCGGGGAAGCCTGGGTGCGCCGCTTCTCGGCGGACGTGTCGGCCCGGACCGGGCTGGCCGCCCACGGGGGCAAGATGTCGATCGAGCTGCGCCCACCGGTGGAGGTGGACAAGGGCACGGTGATCCGCGATCTGGCCGGGGGGATGCACGCCGTGCTCTTCGCCGGGGACGACCTCGGGGACCTGCCGGCCTTCGCCGAGCTGCGCCGCCTGCGGGAGTCCGGTGTGGCCACATTGGGCGTGGCCTCGGGGGGCCAGGAGACCCCGGCGCCGGTCCTCGACGCCGCCGACATCGTGGTGGACGGCCCCGCCGGGGTGGTCCACCTCCTCGAAGCCCTGCTGGAGGACTGAACCGCGCCCCACCGGGGACCCCCGGAGGTGCCGGGGGGATGGCCGGTCGATCAGGGCGTGCCGGCGTGGGCCACCAGGTCGTCGAACCAGTCGAGCGGGGTCCGCTCCCCGGCCGCCCGGCGCAGGGCGTCGGCCATGGATCGCCGCTCCGCCGGCCCCATGTCCAGGGCCCGGGCCAGGCCGGCAGCGGTGCCGGTGATGTCGAAGGGGTTGACGCCCACCGATGCCGCGCCCAACTCGGCCCAGCAGCCGGCCTCGTGGCTGAGCACCAGCACCCCGTCCCGCTCGTTGACCAGCGCGCCTTCCTTGGCCACCAGGTTCAGGCCGTCGCGCACCGGGTTGACGAGGAGCACGTCGGAGCGCCGCAGTGCCGCCACCGAGCGGGGATAGTTGTCGTCGGCGTCGAGCAGGATGGGCGTCCAGCCGGCGTCGCCCCACCGCTGGTTGATCCGCTGGGCCAGGGCGATGGCCTCCTGGCCGTAGGCCTGGTACTCCGCCAGGCCGGTCCTCGAGGGGTACACCATGGCCGCGAACACGACCTGGCCGCGCAGGTCGGGCCGGCTCTCGAGCAGCTCGTCGAAGGCCCAGAATCCCCGCAGCACGTTCTTGGACGGCTCGATGCGGTCGACCCTCACGATCATCTTGCGGTCCCCGACGATCCGGTCGAGCCGCCCGAGCTCTTCGGCGCAGGCCTGCGACGCGGCCACCGAGCGGATGTCGTCGAGGTCGGTCGCCGCGGGCGCCACGA
This sequence comes from Actinomycetes bacterium, assembly GCA_021816565.1. The sequence goes on along the minus strand of JAKAXN010000288.1, from coordinate 3,110 downwards.
ACGTGGCGGGGTCGGTGCCGATCAGCTCCCGGGCGCAGTTGGCGAACGACCGGGCCCACCGGGCGGTGTGGAAGCCGCACGGCCCGCCGCCGCTGAGTCCGCTCAGAAGGTCGGAGGCCACGGCGTCGGGCAGGGTGGCCAGCTCCTCCGGGCCGCACCACGGGGTGTGCAGGAAGGTGGAGATGCGCAGGTCCGGCCGCCGCTGCGCCAGCAGGGCCGGCACCAGCGCCAGCTGGTAGTCCTGCACCAGGACCGTGGCGCCCTCGGCGGCGGCCGCGTCGGCGGCCCCGGCGAAGGTGGCGTTGACCGCCCGGTAGCGCTCCCATGCGGCCCACCAGTGGCGGTCGAAGCGGGGCCGGCGGGGCCGGTCCCACAGCCCGTGCAGGCAGAACCACAGGGTCTGGTTGGCCACCACGTCGTAGTAGGCGGCGTAGTCGTCGGGGTCGATGGGCACCGGCGAATACCGGAAGCCCCCGCTGCTCACCGCGCCGTGGCGGGCCCCTTCCCGGTCCTCCTCGGTCACCGCGGCGGCCAGCCACAGCGCCGAATCCCGTTCGGCTCCCGGTCCGAGGGTCACGACCAGGCCGCCCGCACCCCGCCGGGGCGTCAGTTGGCCCCCGGCGTCTCTGACGAAGCTGATCGGTCCCCGGTTGGAGACCACCAGGAGTTTCGACCCGCTGTCAGGATCTGCTGAGAAGTTCATGCCGCCGAGAAACTTACCCACGCTGCGGGATCGTCCCGGACGGGGCACCATGGTGCAGTGCCCAGACTGGTCGTAGCCCCCGACAAGTTCCGTGGGAGCGCCACCGCCGCCGAGGTGGCGGCGGCCATCGCCTCGGTGGCCGCCGAGATGGGCTGGACGGTGGAGCAGGCCCCGCTGTCCGACGGGGGAGAGGGATTCTGCTCCGTGCTCGGGGGCCGCCGCCGCCCGGTAACGGTCCGCGGCCCGCTGGGCGAGCCGGTGGACGCCGCGTGGTTCGAGCTGGACGGGGGCGCCACCGCGGCCATCGAGATGGCCATGGCATCGGGCCTGGAACTGGTCGGCGGCTGGGAGGCCAACGACCCGATGCGGGCCTCCACGGCCGGTACCGGGGAGCTGATCGCCGCCGCGGTCAAGTCCGGCGCCCGCCGGGTCCTGGTCGGGATGGGCGGCTCGGCGACGACCGACGGGGGGTGGGGGGCCCTGGAGGTCCTGGAGCCGCACAGCCGCCTGTCGGGGATCCGCATCGAGGTGGCCTGCGACGTCCGTACCCGGTTCGTGGACGCGGCCACCGTTTTCTCCCCCCAGAAGGGAGCCACCCCGGCCCAGGTGGAGCTGCTGAGCCGGCGTCTGGAGCGGTTGGTCCAGCTGTACCGGGAGCGCTTCGGGGTGGACGTGTCGGAGATGGACGGCGCCGGGGCGGCGGGCGGCCTGGCCGGGGGGCTGGCGGCCATCGGCGCCCATCTGGTCAGCGGGTTCGAGCTGGTGGCCGACCGGATCGAGCTGGCCGACCGGATCGAGGGGGCCGACCTGGTCATCACCGGGGAGGGCCTCCTCGACGAGCAGTCCTTCGAGGGCAAGTCGGTCGGCGGGGTGGTGGAGCTGGCGGGGGAGCTCGGGGTGCCGGTGATGGTGCTGGCCGGCGACGTCGACGGGCACCACGACGTCCGGTTCCGGACCCTGGTGGATGCGGTCGGCGAGGAGCTGGCCCTCGGGGATCCCCTCGGGTCCCTGCGCCGGGTGGCCCGGGAGATGCTGGCCGGCGCCGGCTAAGCGGTCTTGCGGGCCGGTACCTCGGTGAGCGGCGGCATCTCGGTGAACTCCACCGCCAGCCGCTCCAGCCCCGGCCTCAGCAACTCGGTCGTGGTCGGGCCGTCGGCCATCCCGACCCGGGCCAGTCCGGTCTGGAGCACGGCCAGCGCCTGCGGGCCGAGCTCGGCGAGGGACCGGTTGCGGTGGACCCGCACCCCGAGGTCGCTCTGCACGAGACCGTGGTTGCCGAAGCGGTCGGTGACGTCGATCAGCAGGCCCAGATCCACCCCGTAGCCACCCACGAAGGGCAGGGACTCGAGCACCCGGCGCCACGACGCGCATTCTCCTGACAGCGGTTGTGCCAGATCAGTCAAATGGGGAAAAAGGGAGGCGATCAGCGGTCGGGCCATGAGCTCTGTCACCCGGCCCCCCTCGCCGGGACGGCCGTCCACCGGACGCTCGTAGAAGCCCTTGACGAAGGTCACGTCGTCGCGGCAGAGGAGGGGGCCGGCCAGGCCCAGGATGAAGCCCGGGTCGAACCCCCGGATGTCGGCGTCGCAGAACACCACCACGTCTCCCGAACTGGCGTGGACGGCTTTCCACATGGCCTGCCCCTTGCCGTGGCCGGCATGCTCGGCCAGCACCTCGGCCGACCCGAGGACCGTGGCCCCGGCGGCAGCGGCCACCTCTGCCGTGGAGTCGGTGGACCCGTCGTCGACCACCAGGATCTCGTCCACCACCGGTGCCGCCTCGACCAGCTCCCGCCGGATGGCGGCGACGATCGGGCCTACGGTGGCCTCCTCGTCGCGGGCCGGGATGCACACCGAGACCCGCCGCTCCCGCTTGGCCTCGGCCACCCGGGCAGCGGGGAAGTCGACCGATCGGTAGCTGCGCCGCACGCCAGCATCCTGCCACGCCGCCGGCGCCATTCCGGAAAGTCGATGTGGTCGGTGATGGCCGGGACGTATACACTTGACGGGACATCATCAAGAGCGGCAGAGGGACGGGCCCTGCGAAGCCGCGGCAACCGGTCCAGCTGGTCTGGGCTAGGTGCCAATGCCCGATTCGATGACGCCACGTCAGGAGGAACGTTGCCTTACGTAGAGGGTTTGCGATGCCGGGAGTGCGGGCGCACCTACCCGGCTGAAGCACTCCATGTGTGCGAGTGGTGCTTCGGCCCCCTCGAGGTGGTCTACGACTACGAGGCCATCCGGGCGGTGGTCTCCCGCCAGAGGATCCAGGCCGGTCCTCTGTCGATGTGGCGCTACGCCGACCTGCTCCCCGCCTCCGCCGAGGGGGCGGTGAGCCTGGGCGCCGGCTTCACGCCGCTCGTGCGCGCCGACCGCCTGGCCGCGGCGCTGGGCCTGCGGGAACTGTG
>JAKAXN010000287.1 GCA_021816565.1 Actinomycetes bacterium | reverse complement strand
TAGGCGTTGCTGGACAGGATGTTCATGAAGATGTCCGGGGCGCCCTGCGAGTTGGCGTAGGCCCGGTCGTGGTGGACCGGCATGAAGTCCCGGGTGGCCAGCGCCCCGGCCACGATGTGGGTGGCGGTGACGTCGACCTCCAGCGGCCGCAGGGCGTCGCCGACCCCGGCCCCCATAGCGGCCCCGGCCCCGGCCCCGCTCACGGCCGGCCCGCCGGGCGGAACAGGGGCAGCACCAGGCCGCCGTCGAACTCCCGGTAGGTGACCTCCACCTCCATGCCCATGGAGGCCTCCTCCGGGGGGCAGTCGATCAGGTTGGACACCATGCGGACGCCCTCCTCGAGTTGGATCAGCGCCACGATGTAGGGGTGGTCGAACCACGGGTACACCGGGTAGCGGGGCATGACGAAGCTGAAGACGCGGCCCCGGCCGGAGGCGTCGATGCTGTCCCACTCCGTCGACTGGCAGTGCGGGCACATGGGCCGGGCCGGGTGGCGCAGGGTGGCGCAGCCGGAGCAGCGCTGGATGGGCAGCCGGTGCCGGCCCACCCCGTCCCAGAAGAAGGCGGTGTCGGGCGTGACCGTCGGCGCCGGCGGCTGGGGGGTCCCGGCCGGGCTCACGACGGGCCGGCCGGCGGCTGGAACTTCAAGATCCGGAACCGGTGCCGGCCCACCACCTCCCCGTCCCCGGCCCGGTAGGTCGTCACCCAGGTGACGAAATAGCCCGGGCCCAGCCTGGTCTGCTTCTCCTCGGAGATGGACTCGACCACCGCCTCGGAGGTGACCGTCTCCCCGGGGCGCAGGTACCTCTCGAACTCGAACTCCGAGTTGGACGCCAGCGTCCCGGTGAAGCCGGCCCGGTCCAGCACCGGCAGCAGCCCGTCGGCGCGCTGCTCCACCGGTGAGCCGCCCCGCTCGGCGATCCCGGTGATCCTCGGGGTGGCCATGGTCCAGGTCTGCAGCATGGCCGGCGGGGCCACGATCCCCCTGAAGCGGGTGCCCGCCGCCCGCTGCGGGTCGGTGTAGACCGGGTTGTCGTCCTCGAAGGCCGCGGCCCAGTGGCGGATCATGGCGGCGTTGACCGGGTCGGGTGCGTGGTGCGGTCCCTCGTCGCCGAGCGGCCGCCCGACGAACTCGTCGAGCGCCTCTCGCAGCCCCCCGGCCGGGTCGTCGGTTTCGACACTGCCCATTGGGGGACATTTCCTAGCACGCCCCCTCCCGGCCCGGCCCGCTCCGTCAGCCCGCTGGATGGAACGCCCGGCCGGACTCGGGCCCGCCGGCCCTACGACCGGTGGAACACGTCGTGGCCGATGACGGTGGCCTTCCAGTCGTCGCCCGCCTCGGTCTCGCTGGTCATGAGCCAGGTGGTGCGGATCTCCTGCTCCTCCACGAAGCACTGCCCCGACCAGGCGGTCACACAGTGGGCCTCGGTCCAGTCGACGAGGAACGAGAGCAGGACGGCCGGCCCGTCGGGGACGTCGTAGAGGCCGAGCAGCCGGTGGGTGCGACCGGCCAGCGGTCCGAACCCGGAGCTGTAGGTGCCGCGCAGGGAGCCGTGGCCGTCCACTTCGAGAGTCAGCTGCGATCCGTACTGGTTCACCCAGGTCCCGGCCAGGGCCACCTGGGCCACCGGGACGCTCGTTGCGGTGGTTGTCGTCATGCCCTCAACTAAGCGCGCCGTCCCCGGCCGGTACAGGGCCGAAGTGCCCAGCGGGGCCGTACCTGGAGCGAAGCGCCCGGCGGGTCTCGGACCGCCCGGCCAGCATGAAACCGGCCCAGTCCCGCGTGCTCAGGAACTGCCGGTAGAAGCCCACGCCGCGCACCTTGCTGTAGGGGACCGGCTCGATGGCCACCACCTCGACCCGCTCCTTCAGCCGGGCCAGGTTGGCCCGGGCCAGCTCCACCTGCTGGCAGGTGCGGACCTGGCTGGCCACGTACAGGATGCTGGCCCGGCGGTCCTCCCAGCCGGAGGCGTCCTCGCCGGCGAAGCCGGGCGGGTAGAAGCCGTTGACCGCCACCGCCACATCCGGCGGGGGCTCGATGTCGAGCACCGGCCGCACCGGGAAGATGTCGACTATCCCCCCGTCGCTCCAGTGGCCGCCGGCCAGCTCCACCGGCTCGATGAAAAGAGGCAGCGAAACCGCCATGCGCACCGCCCGGGCCACCGTCACGTCGGGGAAGGTGCGCGACCCCAGGTACTCGGTGTGGTTCTTCTCGATGTTCCAGATCGGCGCGTAGGCCGGGATGGGCAGGTCCCCGAGGCGCATGTCGCCGAGGAGGCGCCGGTAGGACGCCTCCAGCCGCTCGCCCCGGATGATGCCGGCGAATCCCCGGGCCCCGGTCGGGCCGAGGCGGGCCAGCGCCGCCCAGTCCACGTCCACGTAGTCCTCCGGTCGCAGCGACAGGCAGAAGTCCGCCACCTCGGCGGCGGGCCGCCCGGCGGCCAGCGGGAAGCCGAACAGGGCCGAACCCGAGCACAGCGTGACCACGGCCGGGCGCACCCCGGCCTCCTCCAGGGCCCGGGCCGCGCCCACCACCGACGCCAGGGCCCCGCTGCCGCCGGTCGCCATCAGCGCCACCCGGCGCCCCTCGAGGGCGGGCAGCTCGAGGCGGTCGGTGGGCGGGAACGGTGGCCGGGCCGGGCCGCCGCCGCCCTCCCCCGGCAGGCGGACCAGCGCCCGGCGGGCGTCGTTGAGGAAACCCCAGTCGTCACCGATGCCGGCCAGGACCTCCCGGCCCCGGGCCAGCACGTCGAAGTACTGGCGCAGGCGGAACACGTCGAGCACGGTGCTGAGCACACCCCGACCCTGGCCCGCCGGCCGGCTGCCCCAACAGGGACCTTCGCCCTCTGGCGGGGGGAGTCTCCGGGCAGGTAGCTGTCTAGAAGGGGAAAAAAGGAGGAGCGCAGATGCGTATCAACGTGAGACGGGTCGCCGGTGGGATGGCCGTGGCCGGAGGGGCGGCGCTGCTGCGGCCCGGAAGCCACACCAACCGCATGGCCTGCCATGTGATCGAAGACGCGGCCCGGCGCCTGCGCTACCTCTCCGGGCGCCTCGACGGGATCAGCTACCGGCTGGCCGGCCGCCGCCCGGACCCGGGTGTCGCCGACGACATCCTGGCCGACCGCATCCGCTCCGAGCTGGGCGGCCTGGAGAAGCGCCGGGACCTGCCGCACGTCCATGTGATGGTGGAGAAGCACGTGGCCCTCCTGCACGGTGACGTGCCCACCGCCGACGATGCCGCAGCCGTCGAGCAGGCCGTGTCCCGGGTCTCGGGGGTCAAGGGCATCCGGTCCCACCTGCACGTCGGTCTGGCCGACGGCGACACCCGCCCCTCCGAAGGTCACCGCCAGGAGAGCCACCACAGCGTGAGCTGAGCCGCCGGTACCGGGGAATAAGGTCTGGCGTGACCACATCCGGAACCACGTGTCATCGCCGTCGTCCGCCTCTCCGGTCGGCGTCGGCCGCCGGGCTGCTCGCCACCGCCGTGCTGGCCGGTTGCAGTCCCGGGCACAGCCCGGCCGCTTCGGCCCCGACCACGACCGCGGCCGGGGCGTCGGCGGCCCCGCCCGCCGGCTCGGTCGGCTCCGGGGCCGCCTCGGTGCAGCAGGCCTTCGTGGCGGTGATCGCCAAGGTGCGACCCCAGGTGGTGGAGATAAGCACCACCTCCGATCTCGGATCCGGCGTCATCTATGACAGCAAAGGTGACATAGTCACCAACGACCACGTGGTGGGTTCCGCCACCAGCTTCTCGGTGAAGCTGGCCGACGGCCAGACGGTCCCGGCCACCCTGGTCGGCTCCTATCCCCCCGACGACCTGGCGGTCATCCGGGTGAGCGGCGCCCGCAACCTGTCCCCGGCCACCTTCGGTGACTCGACCTCCATGCAGATGGGCGACATCGTCTTCGCCATCGGCAACCCGCTGGGCCTGGCCAGCTCGGTCACCGAGGGCATCGTCAGCTTCAACGGGCGGGAGGTCGCCGAGGGCAACGGGGTGGTACTGCCCTCCACCATCCAGACGTCCGCCCCGATCAACCCCGGTAACAGCGGCGGGGCGCTGGTGGACCTCGACGGCCAGGTAGTGGGCATCCCCACCCTGGCGGCCATCGATCAGCAGACGAACTCCAGCGCCGCCCCCGGCATCGGCTTCGCCATCCCGTCCAACACCGTGAAGAAGATCGTCCCGCAGCTGATCGCCACCGGTCACGTCACCGACAGCGGGCGGGCCGCGCTGGGCATCACCGGGGTGGACGCCGTCGATGCCGGCGGCAACCCGGTGGGGGTGCTGGTGGAATCGGTGCAGACCGGTGGGGCGGCCGCCAAGGCCGGCATCCCCGCCGGGGTGGCCATCACCGCGGTGGCCGGCCAGAAGACCCCCACCCAGGCGGTGCTGGCCGACGTCCTGGCCGGGCTGGCCCCGGGCCAGCAGGCCCGGGTGACCTACCTGGACCAGAACGGCACCACCCACAGCGTCAACGTGACCCTGGGGCAGCTGGCCGGCTAGGCGGTTACGCCGGCCCCGGGCCGGGTAGGCGCGAGGTGTGCGAAGCACTGACCAGGACCAGATCTTCACCCGCCGGGCCGTCGCCGGGGGGTCCGGGCCGGCCGGCCTGGCCCGCCGCATCGAGGAGGCCGGGGAGTTGGACCGCCCCGCCGGGCTGGTCGGCGACGCCGCCGGGCGGGCCCTGTCCTCGCCGGGGGTGCGCGACGCCCTGTCGGGATCGTGGCTGGGCCACCCCCTCCACCCCGCGCTCATAGCGCTGCCTCTCGGGTGCTGGGGGGCGGCCACCCTGATGGACCTGACGGGGGAGCGGGGGGCGGCCCGCAAGCTGGTGGCGCTGGGTCTGCTGGCCGCCGGCCCCACCGCGGCCTCGGGGCTGTCGGACTGGATGGACACCAGCGGGGCCGAGCGGCGGGTCGGCCTGGTCCACATGGCCGCCAACACCGCCGCCGTCTCCGCCTACACGGCGTCGTGGCGGGCCCGGCGCCGCGACCGCCATCTCACCGGCGCGGCCCTGGGCCTGGTCGGCATGGGCCTGGCCGCGGCCGGGGGGTGGCTGGGCGGCCACCTCTCCTACGCCCTCGGCGTGGGGGTGGACACCAACGCCTTCGACACCGGGCCGTCCGAGTGGACCGCCCTCGACGCCGACATCCCCGCCGACGGCACCCCCGTCCGGGCCGTGGCCGGCACCACCGCGGTGATGGCCACCCGCCAGCCCGACGGGGTGCGGGTCCTGGCCGAACGCTGCAGCCACCGGGGCGGCCCACTGTCGGAGGGTCAGGTGGCCGACGGGTGCGTGACCTGCCCGTGGCACGGCAGCCGCTTCGACCTGGCCACCGGGGCCGTCCGGCGGGGCCCGGCCGTGGTCGGCCAGCCCGTATACGAGACCAGGGAGAGCGCCGACGGCGTGAAGGTGCGCCGGGAGGAGACCCGGGCGCTGCGGGCCGACAGCGCCAAGGCCTGAGCGAGCCGGCTACAGCCGGCGGAACACCGCCGGGTTGATCTCCCACGGCGGCCGGCGGGCGGGCAGGACCCGCTCGGCCCCGGCCGCCAGGGACAGGAGCAGATCCTCGCTCCACGGCCGGCCCACCAGCGTCACGGAGAACGGCCGGCGGTTGGCCGGCCGGTAACCGGCCGGCACCGCCACGCACGGCCAGCCGGCCCGGGCCGCCCACGTGGCCCCGTCCTCCTCGGCGAACACCGCGGCGTCGGCCCCCTCGAGGGCCCCCTCCAGGGCCTGCTCGGCGGCCGCCCGGTCCCGGGCCCGGACCTCCAGGTACTCCCCGCGTCGGGCCTCGTGGTCGATCCCCACCGCCACGTCCACGTGCACCTGGCGGTACTTGAGGGCCTCGCCGGCGTGGGCCCGGTTCCAGTCCCGCAGCTCGCGGAGGGTCCGCACCGGGGCGTCGGGGCCCAGCGACGCCAGGTAGCGGTCCATGGCCGGGCCGAACTCGTAGTGCAGCACGAACAGCTCGTCGGCCTCGTCGGCGGCGGGCATCTCCGCCGGTCGCACCCCGCCGGCGGCCGCCTCCAGCGCTTCCAGGGCGCCCCGGTAGGCCTCC
>JAKAXN010000286.1 GCA_021816565.1 Actinomycetes bacterium | reverse complement strand
GGTCGACGCCGGGTCGGGCCGGGTGTTCTTCTGCAACAGCGGCGCAGAGGCCAACGAGGCGGCCATCAAGCTGGCCCGCAAGTGGGGCGGCCGGGGCCGCCACGTCGTGGTGAGCGCCTACGGCTCGTTCCACGGGCGCACCCTGGCCACCCTCCACGCCACCGGTCAGCCGGCCAAGCACGAGGCGTTCCAGCCGCTGCCCGAGGGCTTCCGTCACGTGGCCTGGCGGGACCCCGAGGAGCTGGAGAAGGCCATCGACGACACCGTGGCCGCGGTGCTGATCGAGCCGGTGCAGGGGGAGGGGGGCGTGCAACCGGCCGGGCAGGAGTACTTCGAGGCGGTGCGGCGGATCTGCGACGAGCACCAGGTCCTGATGATGGTCGACGAGGTACAGACCGGTCTGGGTCGCACCGGCCGGTGGTTCGCCTTCCACCACTACGGCGTCCGCCCGGACGTGGTCACCATGGCCAAGGCCCTCGGCAACGGGGTGCCCATCGGGGCGTGCTGGGCCCGCGACGAGGTGGCCTCGGCGTTCCGCCCGGGTGACCACGCCACCACCTTCGGGGGTCAGCCGCTGGCCACCGCCGCGGCCCGGGCCGTGCTCGAGGTGATGGAACGCGAGGACGTCCCGGCCCGGGCGGCCAGGGCCGGGGAGAAGCTGGTCGCCGCCCTGGCGGCGGTCCCGGGGATCGCGACCGTGCGGGGTCTGGGCCTCCTGGTCGCCGCCGAGCTCGAAGGGGACCGCCCGGCCGCCGAGGTGGCGGCCGCCGCCCTCGGCGCCGGCCTGGTCGTCAACCCGGTCACCTCCTCGGCGCTGCGGCTGGCCCCGTCGCTGCTGGTCAGCGACGCCGAGATCGACGAGGCCGTCGCCATCCTCGGCCGGGTGCTGGCATGAGGCACCTGCTGGAGGTCGACGACCTGGGTGAGGCGGAGCTGGCCGAGGTGCTGGACCTGGCCGCTCCGGAGCGGGCCGAGCCGGTGCTGGCCGGCCGGGGCGTGGCCCTCATCTTCGAGAAGCCGTCCAACCGTACCCGTAACGCCTGCGAGATGGCGGTGGTCGGCCTGGGCGGCCACCCGGTGAGCATCCGCGGCGAGGAGATCGGCCTCGGGGTGCGCGAGACCGTGGACGACGTGACGCGGGTGCTGGCCCGCTACCACGCTCTCATCGGGGCCCGGGTGTACGACCACGCCCACCTGGAAGCCATGGCCGGGGTGGACCAGGTGCCCATCGTCAACCTGCTGTCGGACTTCGCCCATCCCACCCAGATCGTCGCCGACCTCATCACCTTGAGGGACCGCTGGGGTGAGCTGGCGGGCCGGTCCGTGGCATGGATCGGCGACGGCAACAACGTGGCCCGCAGCCTGGTCCTCGGCGCCGCTCTGACCGGCATCAACGTGCGGGTGGCCTGCCCGGCCGGCCACGAGGTGGACCAGGTGGCCGTCGACGGGGCCCGCTCGCGCGGGGTGGAGGTGTTCCAGACCACCGACCCGGCGGAGGCCGCCGAGGGGGCCGACTGCCTGTACACCGACGTGTGGGTGTCCATGGGCCAGGAATCCGAGGCCGCGGCCCGGATGGACGCCTTCGCCGGGTACCGGGTGACCGAGCAGCTGATGGCCCGGGCCGCGCCCGGCGCCGTCTTCCTGCACTGCCTGCCCGCCCACCGGGGCCTCGAGGTCGACGCCGCGGTCATCGACGGCCCGGCCAGCGCGGTGTGGGACCAGGCCGAGAACCGTATGCACGCGGCGCGGGCCCTCTTCCTGTGGCTGATGCGCCAATGAAGCTGTCCAAGGCCCAGCGCCAGCACCGGGTCATCCAGATCCTCGAGCAGTCGCCGGTCTCGTCCCAGCAGCGGCTGGTGGAGCTGCTCTCGGAAGCCGGCGTGGAGGCCACCCAGGCCACCGTGTCGCGCGACCTGGAGGAGATCGGAGCGGTCAAGGTCCGAGCCGCCGGCGGCGAATCGGTCTACGCGGTGCCGGACCTGCCCAAGGACCGCCTGGCCCCCGAGGACCACCTTCGGCGGGTCCTCGGGGAGTGGGTGGTGGAGGTCACCTGGTCGGCCAACCTGGTGGTCGTGCGCACCCCTCCCGGGTGCGCCCACGTGGTGGCTTCGGCTCTCGACCGGGCTGGGCTGCCGGAGATCCTCGGCACGGTGGCCGGCGACGACACCATGATCGTCGTCGCCGTCGAGGAGGTCGGGGGGGCCCAGCTGGCCGGGCGCCTGAGCTCCCTGGCCGGTCTGTAAGTGTTGTCCCCGACTATGAGCAAGGGAAGACGATCAGTGGCCAAGCGTCCGGTGCCCCCGCACGTGTATCTCCGAGCGGGCGGCCCCCGCTCGGCCGCCGGAACCATCACCACCCGGCCGGTGGCGCCGTGACCCTCTGGCAGGGTCGCTTCGGCGACGACGGGCCGGCCGAGGAGCTTCTGCGCTACACGGTCAGCATCGACTACGACTCCCGCCTGGCCGCCGACGACGTGGCCGGCTCCAAGGCCCACGTCCGGGGCCTGGTCTCGGCCGGGATCATCTCCGACGACGACGGCAAGATCCTGGCTGCGGCCCTGGACCGGGTGAGGGAGGAGCTGGCCACCGGGGTGCTGGCCTTCAAGCCCGGCGACGAGGACGTCCACACCCTGGTCGAGCGACGCGTCACCGAGCTGGCCGGAAGCGTGGGGGCCCGGCTCCACACCGGGCGCAGCCGCAACGACCAGGTGGCCACCGACCTTCGGCTCTTCGCCAAGCGCGAGCTGCGGCTCACCGCCGGCCGCCTGGTCGACCTGGCCGGGGTGCTGCTCCAACGGGCCAGGGAGGCCGGAGACGCCTACCTGCCCGGCTACACCCACCTGCAGCGGGCCCAGCCGGTGCTGCTGGCCCACCACCTGCTGGCCCACGGCTGGGCCCTCCTCCGCGACGTGGACCGCCTGGAGGACGCCCGCCGGCGGGCCGACGTGTCACCCCTCGGAGCCGGGGCGCTGGCCGGGTCGTCGCTGCCCCTCGATCCGGACCTGACCGCAGCCGAGCTGGGCTTCGCCCGCCGCTTCGAGAACTCTCTCGACGCGGTGTCGGACCGCGACTTCGTGGCCGAGTCCCTCTTCGCCCTCACCATGGTCGGGGTGCACCTGTCGCGTATGGGTGAGGAGCTGGTCCTCTGGTCGAGCGACGAGTTCGGTTTCGCCACCCTCTCCGACGCCTACTCCACCGGGAGCTCCATGCTCCCGCAGAAGAAGAACCCCGACATCGCCGAGCTGGCCCGGGGCCGGGCCGGCCGGCTGATCGGGGACCTGACCGGGCTCCTCGCCACGCTCAAGGGGTTGCCGCTGTCGTACAACCGGGACCTGCAGGAGGACAAGGAGCCGCTCTTCGACGCCTTCGATCAGATCAACGGCGGGCTGGTGGCGGTGGCCGGCATGGTCGCCACCGCCACCTGGAACCTGGACCGGATGCAGGCCGCTGCTGACACCCCCTACGCCGCGGCCATCGACCTGGCCGAGTGGTTGGTGGCCCGGGGCATGCCCTTCCGGGAGGCCCATGCGGTCGTCGGGGGACTGGTGCGCGACTCGATCGGCCGCCGGGTGCCCCTGGCGGAGCTGGTGGAGGCCCACCCGGCCCTCGGGGCCGAAGCGGTCGGGCTGCTCGAGCCGGGTGTGCCGGTCACCCGCCGGGTCACCCCCGGTGGCGCCGGCCCGGACCCGGTCCGGGTCCAGCTGCGCCGCTTCGAGTCGGAGCTGGCGGCGTCCGCCGAGCGGGTGGGGCGCAGCGGTCCCAGGTGAGCCCCTGCCTGTCGTTCGCGGCGGCGGTCCTACCCCGCAGCTTCTACGCCCGGCCCGCTCTCGAGGTGGCCCCCACCCTGCTCAACAAGCTGGTGGTCCGCCCGGACGGGCGGGTCGGGCGGATCATCGAGGTCGAGGCCTACGCCGGTGCCGCTGACCCGGCCTCCCACGCCTACCGGGGCCGCACCCGGCGCAACGCCACCATGTTCGGCCATCCCGGCCATCTCTACGTGTACTCCAGCTACGGGGTGCACTGGTGCGCCAACGTGGTGACCGGACTCGAGGGTGAGGCCGCCGCGGTGCTGCTGCGGGCCCTCGAACCGGTGGCCGGCCTCCTGCTCATGAGGGAGGCCCGCTGGAGCGACCAGAAGCGCCAGGTGGACCGGGACCTGTGCCGGGGCCCCGGCCGGCTGTGCCAGGCGTTGGGCATCGACAGGTCCTTCGACGGCGCCGATCTCACCGGCGGCGGTCCGGTCTGGCTGGCCGACGACGGGACGGCCCCGCCGCCGGACCCGGCCGTATCCCCCCGGGTGGGGATATCGGCCGCCCAGGACCGTCTGTGGCGGTTCGCGGTGGCGGACCACCACGGAGTCTCGGGCCCGCGTTAGCCTTCGCGGAACCTATCGGGAGGATTTGCCCGGATGGCGGTGAATTTCCATGTGACGTACAACCGGACAGCCGCCGACCGGCTGATCCCGGGGATACAGGAAGGTTCCGCTTGACACTCCCCAAGGTCCTCGCGGTGGCCGTCGGCTCGGTCCTGGTCACCGGCACGGCGGCCGCCCTGGCCCTGCCGGCGCACCCGGCCCCGGCCCCCACCGGTGGTCCGGCCGAGCTGGCTGCGGCCGCCGGCCGCACCGCCGCCCGGTCGGCCCCGGCCCCCGCCACCGCCACCACGGTGCGCTCCGGTTCGGTGTCGGGCTCCCAGATGGGTGGCGGCCTGGCGGTGCCGGCATCGCAGGTCCCGATCTCATCAGGCCTGGACCCGGCCTCGCCCGCACAGTCACCGCTGTCGCCCTCCAGCGGCCCGGCCGTCGACCTTCCGGTCCCGTCGGCCGGCTCACTGCCGGTCGTCAACCCGCTGAAGAAGGTCGTGACCCCCGACGCGGTGGTGATGCTGAGGGGCCCGCTGAGCGCCGCCCAGCTGGCCGCGGTGCCGAAGCTGAAGGGCCTGACCGGGGTCGAGACGGTAGACACCGGCACCGTCGACCTCGAGGGGGCGCCGGTGGTGGCTTTCGGGGTCGACCCCGACACCTTCCGGGCCTACACCCCGCCGGCCAGCGCCAGCTCGGACCGGCTGTGGCAGTACCTGGCCGGAGGCTCCCTGGTGTCGTCGTACGAGATGGCCAAGGACCGCAAGCTGGCCCTGGGCCAGCCGGAGACCATCACCGCTCCGGCCAGCGCCCCGGTCCAGGGTTGGATGGGGGCTTTCGCCGCCATCGGATTGCCCGGGGTCGACCTGCTGGTCGACTCCGCCTACTCCAAGGACCTGCACCTGACGCCCGATTCCGGCCTGGTGGTCTCGGCCCCCTCGCTCAGCGGGCCGGCCCTGCAGCAGGAGCTGATGTCGGCCCTGCCGGGGGCGGCGGTGGAGTTGCTGCACCCCGATCAGGTGCCGACCAGCCTGGCGGGCAACAGCCTGAGCAGCGTCACCCGGCAGAAGATCGTGTCCGCCGCCACGTCCCGCCAGGGCCTGCCCTACGTGTGGGGCGCCGCCGGACCGAACTCGTTCGACTGCTCCGGGCTGGTCCAGTGGGCCTACCGGCAGGCCGGGATCCTGATGCCCCGGGTGGCGGCCGAGCAGTTCCTGACCGGCGACCACATCCCGCTGGCCGACGCCCAACCGGGGGACCTGCTGTTTTGGACCTACGACCCCAATGACCCCGGCTACGTCGACCACGTGGCCATCTACCTGGGCAACGGGCTGATGGTCGTGGCCCCCCATACCGGCACGAACGTGCAGGTCACGAGCGTGCCGACGGCCGACTTCGCCGGTGCCGTCCAGGTCGTGACCAGGGGCTCCTGAGCCCGCCGCCGGGCGCCCCGGCCAAAAAATCCGCCCTCCGACTGGCGGCCCCGGTCACCGGCTGTTAACGTAACCTTCGCTTCGAAACGGCACCCCCCGCCGGAAGCTTGCAGGATCCGGGAAACCGGGCTTGACAAGATACGGAACGGTCGGTACAGTGAGAAGCCGCCTCGAACGGCCCGCAAGGGCTGGGACAGGCAAACGGTCCGCCGGTTACGGCCCACAAGGGCTGAAACCGCCGGACAAGCATAAGGGAAGCACCTCCAACCAGTCTGGTTGTGT
>JAKAXN010000285.1 GCA_021816565.1 Actinomycetes bacterium | reverse complement strand
AGGAACTCGCTCTGCAGGCGTTCCCGGTTGATCGGGTCGATGGCCCCGAACGGCTCGTCCATCAGCATGAGCGGCGGGTCGGCGGCCAGGGCCCGGGCCACCCCGACCCGCTGGCGCTGCCCCCCCGAGAGCTGACTCGGGAACCGGTCGGCCAGGTCCCGCGGCAGGCCGACCAGGTCGAGCAGCTCGTCGCAGCGCTCCTGCATCCGCTTCTTGTCCCACCCGAGCAGTCGGGGCACCGTCGTGATGTTGTGGGCGATGCTCACGTGCGGGAACAGGCCGACCTGCTGGATGACATATCCGATTTCGCGCCGCAGGTCCGCGGGGTTGGTATCGAGCACGCTCCGACCGTCGATGAGGATGTCCCCTCCGGAGAGGTCGATCATCCGGTTCACCAGACGCATGGCGGTGGTCTTGCCGCACCCGGAGGGACCGACCAGCACGCAGATCTCCCCGGCCGGGACGGTAAGAGACAGGTCTTTGATGGCCGGAGTGCGGCTTCCCGGGTACCGCTTGGTGACGTTGCGGAACTCCAGGGGGGCGGCCCCACCCCGGGGCAGGGTGGATGCGGATTCGCCGCGGCGGGTGAGTTTCATGTGACGGGTGGGCATCTCCGGGTAGATCTGGCAGCAAAGGTGCAATACCCCCCGGAGGGGATTCTCTACCCGGTCAGGTCGACTCGGCGACCTGACCGACCGGCGCGTCGCACCACCGGGGCAACCAGAAACGGACCGCCCAAGCGTGGTTTCCGCAGCTCGCGGACCAGCTTCGGTGAGGTTACGGTTCGGTAACGATCAGGTAAGCGCGCCGGGCGCCTCAGGACCGTCTGAGCGCAGAGGCCAGCATCTGCTGGTAGATCCCCAGGATCTGCGCCCCGTAGGTCGGGTCGCTCGCCCACACCCCCGTGAGCGACTCCCAGGTGGAGCAGCACGCCCGCCGGCCCTGACGGCCGGGGGCCAGCGCGGCCAGAACCGGCGCGGGGCTGCCGGGCGGAGGACTCCCGTCGGCGAAGATCCGCAGTAGCTGGGTCTGCCCGAGCACTCCCCCGTGCGGCGATGGGAACTTCCAGCCGGTGGCGCAGGTGTCACAATGGCCGATCCCGGCGTAGTTGTTGTAGAGAACCGAGTCGGGTGAGCTGAACCCGCCGGTCTCGAGCACGGCCTGGGCGAAGGCCACGTCCCCGCGGACCCCCTCCTGGGACCCGGTCTGCAGGTACCAGCCAGCGAGCTGCGTGATCGGTGCGGGGGTGAGATCGACGTAGCCCTGGTTGCGGTACCAGCTCACCAGCTGGGCCGCGTCGAGAGCGGCCCCGCCGAGCAGGGACAGGCCGGCGGAGGCCGGCACCGGCCCGGTCAGGGCGTCGAGGTCCACGGCCAGGGCGTTCTGGGCGACGGCCAGCCGAGCCCTGGCGCCGGCCAGCCGCTCCTGGTCACCGGCCAGCGCCGCGGTCGCCGCCTGCGAACGGGCCAGCGCCGCGGACCGGTCCTGCTGCGCCGCGCCGACCTGCTCCCCGTCGGCGCGGACCCGTCCGAGCAGGCCGTCCCGCCGGCGACGGGCGGCGGCCTCGGCGGTCAGGTCCTGCCTCAGGTGACCGAACACCACGCCCGTGACCGTCTCCACCTCCGCGGCGTCGATGACCTTCTGCTGCTCCGCTTCCAGCGCCCGCAGGCTGGTCGGCTGCGGGTTGGTCAGCTGCCCGGTGTACATGCCGACCGCTATGTACCTGAGGGCCCGGCGGTCGGCGGCCAGCCGGGCCCGGTCGGCGTCGAGAGCTACGTTGGCCGACCCCAGGGCCGCGGTGTCGCCGGCCAGCCGGGACGAGGCGTCGCGGAGCCGGCCGGCCGCTCCTGACGCTTCGGACGTGGCCTTCTGCAGGGCCTGCTGGTCGGTCGTGATCACCGAGTCGAGCTGGTCGACGAGGAAGCGGTCCTCGCTGATGGGCAGCTGGTGGCTCTGCCTCACCACCGCCTGCTGCTCGGCGACGATGGCGGCCACTCCGGGCGCGGGCGCACCAGCGGCGGCCGAGGCCGGCGACGCCCGCCCGGCCAGCCCCCCGGCGAGAAGGACCGTCGCCGCGGCTGCCGAGACGGGCGCCAGCCGTCCGCGCCGCCGACCCCGCCCTGCCCGAAACACGGCCTACAGGTTGCCCCATCGACCGGACCGGGTGGTTGACACCCCCCGTCCCGCCCCGGTCAGGCCCTGATGCGCCCCCGACCGAAGGCATCCATGAGGCCCCAGCGGCCGGGTATGTCGAGCAGCTCCAGCTGGCCGAACGCCGATGGGATGGCCGGGTCGACCAGCATGTGGTCGCCCACCGGTTCGAGGCCCAGCATGGTCCGCAGGAGCAGCAGCGGCGCCCCGGTGGACCAGGCCTGGGGGCTGCACGCGGTGGGGTACTCGACGGGATAGCCGGTCAGCTCCCGGCGGTAGCCGCTGAATGCTTCCGGCAGCCGGCCGCCGAAGTACTCGGCGGCGTCGAGTATCCCGGCCGCCACCCGGGCCGCCTCCGCCTTGAACCCGTAGCGGCGCATACCCCAGGCGATGAAGGAGTTGTCGAAGGGCCACACCGTGCCGACGTGGTAGCCGATGGGGTTGTACCGGGCCTCCCCTTCGGCCATGGTGCGGATGCCCCAGCCGGAGTAGAGCCGGTCGCCCATCAGGTGGCGGACCACGGAGCGGGCCCGGCGCCTCTCCACGATCCCGCTCCAGAGCAGATGGCCGATGTTCGAGCTCAGCGAGTCCACCTGGCGGCCGTCGGCGTCGAGAGCCAGGGCGTAGTAGCCGCCGTCCTCGATCCAGAAATCCTGGTTGAACCGCCTCTTCAGGGCCTCCGCCTGGGCCTCGAGCCGCTCGGCGTACCGCTGGTCGTTCCACACCAGCCGGGCCAGGCGGGCGGCGCGGACCTTGGCGTCGTAGGCGTAACCCTGCAGCTCGCAGGTGGCCCGGGGGAAGCCGGGCAGGGTGCCGTCGCGGTAGGCGATGGAGTCCCAGGAGTCCTTCCAGCACTGGTTCTCCAGTCCGGTGTCCTCGTTGCGCCGCTGGTAGGAGATGTAGCCGTTCCCCTGCAGGTCGGCGTAGGTGTCGATCCACTCGAGCGCGGCGCGGGCCTGGTACTCAAGGTCCCGGACCAGCCCGGTATCGCCGGTCCAGCGCTCGTACTCGTCTAGCAGGACCACATACAGCGGGGTGGCGTCGGCCGACCCGTAGTAGGGGGAGTGGGGTCGCTCCTCGAATGCGGTCAGCTCGCCGAAGCGCTGTTCGTGCATGATCCGGCCCGGATCCTCGTCCCGGAAGTCGTCCGAGCGCGAACCCTGGCGCTCGCCCAGCGCCCGCAGGGTGGTGGCTGCCAGCTCCGAGTTGAACGGCAGGGCCTGGAGGCTGGTCAGGATGCTGTCGCGCCCGAAGATGGTCATGAACCACGGCAGGCCGGCCGCCGGCAGGGCGTGCCCCGGGTCGGTGCGGGTGGAGAACCGCAGCGCCGACAGGTCGATCAGACTGCGCTGGTACGTGGCCCGCAGGCTGTCGTGCTCGCACACCAGCTTGGGGGCGGCCTTCATCCAGGCGGCCAGGCGGGCCGACGGGTCCCGCTGGGGCGCCAGCCCGCCCGGCAGGCCGCCAGCCACCCCCGCGCCGTCGAGGTCCAGGGTGGGCGCGACGGTGAGGTCGGTGGCCCACTGACCGTGACCGGGGATCTCGACCTGGAACACCAGGTCGCCGTCGTCGCCGATGGCCGGGGGCTGGCTCGACGAGATCGAGGTGGACCGCTGCAGACCCTCCCGGCGGTAGCCCAGCACCAGCCGGTCACCTTCCACCCGACGGTAGTAGTCCCCCTTCTTGGACAGGGCGTCTTTCACCTCGAACAGATCGGCGAAGTCGCTGCCCGCGCTCAACCTCAACTCGAGGGTCAGCGGCCGGGCATCGTGGTTCAAGACGGTGATGCTCTCCCGGAAGCCCAGCCCGACGGCCCGTCGGCGGATCACCGACGAGCTGGCGTCGACATATACGGTCCCGGTGCTGGGAACCAGGAAGAAACGGGTCTCGAAATATGACAGGTCGTCGACGGCGAGCGGGCTGAGGCGCTGGCCGTTCACCGTCAGGACCCAACGGGACAGGAACCGGGTGTCGAAGGAGAAGAAGCCGGCGGTGTCGGTGGGGCTGGCGTCGATGTCCCCGCCGCGGTCGGACACCACGAAGGTGTTCCCGTCGAGGATGCTGACCGAACCGGCGCTCACCGGGTCTCCCTCCGCAGCGCCGGGCTCCCCGACGAGCTCGGCGGTCCCGGCATGAGCCGGTCGAACATCAGGAGCAGATGCAGGTCCCCCTGCACCCGCACCTCGCCGCGCAGCACCGCCGCCGTGGTGTTCACCTGGCCGCTGACGATCCCGTCGAGCACCGAGGCGCCTGTGTCCACCACTGCGTCGGCGGCGTCGTGGCGGCGTGACACCGCCAGGTGGCCCCGGTCGATCAGAACGAACCAGTGACCGGCCCGCTCGCCGTCGCGGACATCGAAGCGGATGGATCCCCTGACCCGCCCGAGCATGGGTTCGTAGCCCCGCCGGCCCAGTCCCTGGAAGAAGGAGGCGGCCCGCCCGCCGGTCCGTGGAGGAGCTTCGAGAGGTGCCATGCCCGCTGAACGTAGGGCCAGGGGCCTCCCCGGGCGTCACCCGGCGGGGATGAGCCCCGACCGACCCGACATCCACCGAATAGGGGACACCGAAATCCGGCCGAGGACTTGGGAGCGGCGCTAGGGTGGAGCTACTGTCAGGCCGGCTGGCGAGGGGCCGGCCGCCCGGAGAAGGCAAAGAGGGAGAACGCATGGGGAAGCAGGTCCCGCTGGTCGACTATCTGGTCCTCGGGGACAGCCCCCACCTGGTGGCCCACGAGTGCGAGAGCTGCGGGGCCCGGTACTTCGACCGCCGCAACGCCTGCGCCGGGTGCTTCGGAACGTCTTTCAAGCCGTTCGAGGTGCCCACCGAGGGGGAGTTGCGCAGCTTCACGATCGTGGCCTACGCCGCGCCGGGCGTCCCCGTGCCGTTCGTCGCCGGTGTGGTCGACTGCGACGGCACCAGCGTCAGGGGAAACGTGGTCAACACGCCGGCCGACCCCGAGCACGTGCGCACGGGCATGAAGGTGCGGCTGGCCACCTACGTGGTCGGCACCGACGACGAGGGCACCGAGGCCGTCGGCTTCGGTTTCGAACCAGTGGAGGGTGACTGAGGTGGCTGACGACGACATCTGGATCCTCGGGATCTACATGACGAAGTTCGGGAAGCACCCCGAACTCGACACCGTCGACCTGGCGGCCGAGGCGGCCATGAGCGCCCTGGCCGACGCCCAGGTCACCATGAAGGACATCGGGGTGCTGGCCGCCGGCAACCTGATGTCGGCCAGCGCCGGCATCGGACAGCAGCTGCAGAAGCAGATCGGCCAGACCGGGATCCCGGTGTACAACGTGGCCAACGCCTGCGCCACCGGCGCCACGGCGCTGCGCACCGCCATCATGGCGGTGAAGGCGGGGGAGTGCGACATGGGCCTGGCCGTGGGGGTCGAGAAGCTGGCCGGGGCCGGTCTGCTCGGCTCGGGGGGCCGCAGCAAGGACAGCGGCAACGTCTACAGCCCCCAGGGCCGCTTCGGAGCGGTGGCCCCCCTCGACGGCCGGGTCGGCACCGAGACCATGCCCGGCGTGTTCGCCCAGATCGGCATGGAGTACGGCCACCGCTACGGGGGGACGTCGTTCGAGCTGTTCGCCCGCATCTCGGAGAAGAACCACGCCCACTCGACGCTCAACCCCCTGGCCGCCTACACCAAGCGCATGAGCCTCGAGCAGATCATGAACGACGTGATGATCGCCTACCCGAACACCCGGCCCATGTGCTCCGCCAACTGCGACGGGGCGGCCGCGGCGGTCGTGGTGTCGGGCGCCAAGCTGAAGACCCTGTCACCGGACCAGCAGCGCCGGGCCGTGAAGGTGTCGGCGTCGGTCCTCACCACCGACCCGTGGGAGGAGGCCTGCCAGGTCCTGCCCAACGTCAACACCCTGACCCGACGGGCCGCCGAGCAGGCCTACGCCCAGG
>JAKAXN010000284.1 GCA_021816565.1 Actinomycetes bacterium | reverse complement strand
TCCACGACGTCCCCCACGACCAGGTCCTGGCCGCCTGGCCCCACGCCGCGGTGGCGGTGGTGCCGTCGGTGTGGCCGGAGCCGTTCGGGATGGTGGCGGTGGAGGCCATGGCCGCCGGGGTGCCGGTGGTGGCGTCGGCCACCGGCGGTCTGGTGGACATCGTCGAGGACGGGGTGACCGGCGTGCTGGTCCCGCCCGGGGATCCCGACGCGCTGGCCGCGGCGGTGCGATCGCTGCTGGACGACCCGGAAAGGGCCCGCCGGATGGGCCGGGCCGCGGCCCGGAGCGCGACGCGCTTCGCCACCGCCCGGGTCGTGGACCAGCTGGTGGAGCTGTACCGCGGCCGGGCCGACACCGGCACCTGAGCGGTCCCGGTTGCCGGCCCCGGGCGTCGCCAACCCGTCGCCGGGCCCCGCCGGCTACCGGGCGGGGGCCCCTAGCGGTGGGCCAGGTGCTTCAGCCGACGGCCGGCGTAGCCCCCGGCGGTCACCGCCCCCACGCCCACGAGGGTGAGGGCCTCCGGCCGGGGGCCGCGCACCAGACGGCCGCTCACCCCCGGGAGGAGGGTACGGGTGACGTAGGAGCTGTCATATCCCATGGAGGGGGAGCCGTAGAGGCGGCGGATCTCAGCCTTCGACTGGCCCTCCACCAGCGATCTCCGGGCGATGTAACGCCAGGTCAGCCGGCTGCGGGGCACCCAGTGGTAGACCAGCGCCTCGGGCTGGTACCAGATGGAGGTGGTGCCGAACTCCTCGCGCAGCTTCTCGGAGACGGCCAGCTCCTCGTTGGCCCCGCTCTTCTTGCCGCCGACCGGGCCGAAGGCGTTGGAGAAGCCGCCCACCGCGTCGAGGGCGCTCCTGCGGAACGCCATGGTGGAGCCGATGGGCCGGGAGATGGGGCCGGGACCCTCCGGGTGGCCGGCGTAGGTGCATCCGACCAGCCACAGCAGCTCCGGCGGGACCGCGCGGGCCCCCGCCTCGTACTCGGGCAGGATGCGGCCCCCCACGGCCACGATGCCCGGGTCGTTCTCGAACGGGGCCACGATGGCGGCCAGCCACCCGTCGGTCGGTCGCACGTCGTCGTCGATGAACACGATCAGGTCGCCGGAGGCGGCGGCCACCCCGGTGTTGCGGGCGTCCACCGCCCCCCGCCCGGTGGAGGCCATGACCCTGACCCCGCGCTCCCCGAACTCGGCGGTGGCCACCCGCTCGACCTCGGGGTTGTTGTCCACCGACAGGATGATCTCGTCGGCCGCCCGGCTGTTGGCCAGCACCCCGTCCAGGCAGCGCCGCAGCCCCGGGAGGCGATCCACCGCATAGGCGGTCACGATCACCGTGGTCGTCAGCTTCTGCTCCGGCTGCAGTTGGTTGTCCACCAGCTCCTCGTCTCGGTTCGCGACTGTCATGTCCTTCGGGCCCCGGTTGTCAGGCCGGATCGCCGGCGCGGTCCGCCCTGCGGTCGGGGGCGGTGGCCTCGGCCTCCTCGGCCCAGCTGCGCACGACCCGGGCCGGCGCCCCGGCCACCACGCAGTGGGACGGCACGTCCTTGGTAACCACCGAGTTGGCGGCGATCACCACGTCGTCGCCGATGGTGACCCCGGCGATGATGGTGACCTTGCAGCCGACCCAGACGTTGTCCCCGATCACGATCGGGGCCGTCCAGAACGGCTTGTCCCAGAACGAGTCGTGGGCCCACTCGGGACCGAAGCAGTGGGTCATGTCGTGGATGGCCACCCCTTCGGCGAACCCGCTGTTGCGGCCGATGGTGATCGACTCCATGCACGACAGCTGGGTGTCCCTCGAGAAGTGGCACCCCGGGCCGATGCTGACCCGGCCGGTCACCGAGCAGGTGAATCGGCCGAGGAAGCGGGTGTGGGCCCCCACGTCGAACTCGGCGTCGGGCCCGAACTCGAACCAGCAGTCCTTGCCGCGGTAGAACAGGCCGCCCTTCACCTGCCGGTAGCGGGCCCGCATCCAGATGAACCGGCCCATCGCCGCGACGTTGTGCCAGGCCAGCTTGGGGCGCCTGATCGGGGGGAGCGGCCGGGCCGTCTCCGCGGTCTGCACCGAGGTCCTTCTCGCGACTACGTCGGCGGGAGCAGGATTCACGTCTGAAGATCTTCGCCGGAGCTACGCCAACTCCTGCCGCCAGCGGAGCCGATCCCGGGCTGCGAACCCGTGCCGGCCACCGCAGCCGGCCCCGGAGTGGGTAGCGTCGTAGGCCCCACTAGCGCGCGAAGGCAGGGACGGTATTGGAAAAAGCGGCGGTCGTTCTTCTGAGCGGCGGTCTGGACTCGACCACGGTGCTGGCCATCGCCCGGTCGGAGGGCTACCGCTGCCACGCCCTCAGCTTCGACTACGGCCAGCGCCACGAGGTCGAGCTCATGGCGGCCCGCCGGGTGGCGGATGCGCTCGGCGCCGAGCGCCACGTGGTGGCCCGCATCGATCTCCGCCAGTTCGGCGGCTCCGCCCTGACCGCGGACCTGGAAGTGCCCAAGTCGGCCAGCGCCGACGACCTGGGCGGCGGCATCCCGATCACCTACGTGCCGGCCCGCAACACCATCTTCTTGTCCTTCGCCCTGGCCTGGGCCGAGACGCTCGAAGCCTCCGACCTGTGGATCGGGGTCAACGCCTTGGACTACAGCGGCTACCCCGACTGCCGGCCGGAGTACATCGCGGCGTTCGAGACCATGGCCAACCTGGCCACCAAGGCGGGGGTGGAGGGCCGGGTGCGAACCCGGATCCACACCCCGCTGATGCAGATGACCAAGGCGGACATCGTCCGCCGGGGGCTGGACCTGGGCGTCGACTACGGGCTGACCCACAGCTGCTACGACCCGGGCCCCGACGGGCGTCCGTGCCGGGGCTGCGATTCGTGCCTGTTGCGGGCCAAGGGCTTCGCCGAGGCCGGAGCGGTGGACCCGCTCACGGTGTGAGCTGATGGCGTCCCCGGAGTCCGCCCGGCGCGGCGCGTATCGGGTGAAGGAGATCTTCTACACCCTCCAGGGGGAGGGGGCCCGGTCCGGCCGGCCGGCGGTGTTCTGCCGGTTCTCGGGGTGCAACCTGTGGTCCGGGCGGGAGCGTCAGCGGGACCGGGCGGTGTGCCGGTTCTGCGACACCGATTTCGTCGGTACCGACGGACCCGGCGGAGGGCGATTCGCCACCGCGGCGGCGCTGGCCGCCGCTGTCGCCGCGGCGTGGCCGGCCACCGCCCCGGGGGCCGCAGGCCGGCCGTACGTCGTGTGCACCGGCGGGGAGCCGCTGCTCCAGCTCGACGGCCCCCTGGTGGACGCCCTGCACGAGCGGGGCTTCGAGGTGGCCGTCGAGACCAACGGGACCCGGCCGGTGCCCGAGGGCGTGGACTGGGTGTGCGTGAGCCCCAAGGCCGGCGCCTCCCGGGTGGTTTCGGCCGGCGACGAGCTGAAGCTGGTCTACCCCCAGGACGGCCTGGCCCCCGAGGAGGTGCAGGACCTGGACTTCACCCACTTCTACCTCCAGCCCATGGACGGCCCGGATCGGTCCGCCACCACCGAAGCCGCCGTCCGGTACTGCCTGGAGCACCCCCGGTGGCGGCTGTCGCTGCAGACCCACAAGCTGATCGGCATCCCCTGATGGACATCTTCCGCGAGTTCACCTTCGAAGCGGCCCACCGGCTGCCCCACGTCCCCGAGGGCCACAAGTGCGCCCGGCTGCACGGCCACTCCTTCCGGGTGGAGATACACGTGACCGGCCCGGTCGACCCGGCCACCGGCTGGGTCATGGACTTCGCCGAGCTCAAGGCCGCCTTCGCCCCCCTCCACGACCAGCTTGACCACCGTTACCTCAACGAGGTGGATGGACTGGATAACCCGACCAGTGAGAACCTGGCCCGCTGGATCTGGGACCGGCTGGCGCCCTCCCTGCCCCTCGTCCGGGTGGTGGTAAGCGAGACCTGCACCTCCGGCTGCGTCTACTGCGGGGACGACCCGGCCCGGTGAGCCGACTGGCCTAGATGCGGTTGTACCAGTGCTCGGCCTGACGCAGCCGCCGCTGCAGCTGCTCCACGGTGGCCTCGGTGACCCGGCGGACCCCGGCCAGGCGGTTCAGCTCGGCGTTCACCTTGGCGTGGGGCCAGCCGGTCTTGTGGGCCAGGGCCCGGGCCAGTTCGGCGTTGGCGTCGCGTAGGCGGTTCTTGAGCTCCCTGCGGGTCAGGAGCACCCCCTGGCCCCCGGCCCCGGCCGTCCCGGCCAGTTGCTGGCCGGCCGGCCCGGCCAGCACCGGCAGGTCCACCACCAGGCTCTCGTCGAGGTCCTCGGTGCTGTCGACCGGGCCGCCGTCGCCGTCGTCGGAGAGCAGACCGGATCCCCCGGCGGAGTGGGCGTCGCTGTCGTGCATGTCGGTGGCCACCGCCGAGATGACCGCGAACAGCGACAGCTGCTCGGAGTCACGGACCTGCTCCTCCTGCAACTCGTCCAGGGCGGCCGGGTCGGCCTCGGGTTGCTCCTCGGTGTCGCGGCGCAGACTGTGCCGGCGGGTCTCGGCGATCCGGTAGGCCCAGCCCCGCAGCCGGGAGTCGTCGGGGATGAAGAGGTAGGCCCGCTGGTTGGGCACCCCCACCGTCCAGCGCACCAGGCGGCCCACAGCCTGGCGGAAGAACAGCTCGGTGGTGGTGGTGGTGGCGTACACCCCGACGCGCAGGCGCGGGATGTCCACCCCCTCCGACACCATGCGCACCGCTACCAGCCAGGGCTCATCCGACGCCGCGAACGCGGCGATGCGGTCCGACGCACCGGCGTCGTCGGAGGTGGCCACCACCGCCTTGACCCCGTGGCGCCAGGCCAGGGCGTCGGCGATGCCCCGGGCGTGGTCCTGGTCGGTGGCGATGACCAGGCCGCCGGCGTCGGGATGGTGGCGGCGCAGGTCCATCAGGCGCTCGTGGGCTGCCTTCAGCACGGTGGGTAGCCAGTCGCCGTCGAGCGACAGGGCCGCCCTCAGGCGCTGGTTGGCCCGCACGGTGTCGAGGGCGTCGTCGAAGCTCGCCGACCAGGTGGAGCCGTCGGGGGCGCTCCACTCCATCTGGCCGTTGGCACGGGGGAAGTACACCGGGCGGACCACCCGCCCGTCGGCCAGCGCCTGCCCGTACCCGTACTCGTAGTCCGGGCGGGCCTCGTCCAGCTCGTAGCGCAGGAACGGGATGCTCTGGGTGTCGGAGCGGAACGGCGTGCCCGACAGGGACAGGCGCAGAGCCGCCCGGTCGAACGCCTGGCGAACCGAGAAGCCCCAGGCCCGGTCGTCACCGGCGTGGTGGATCTCGTCGAAGATGACCATGGACCCGGCCGCCTGGGACGCCAGGAGGGGGGCGCACACGGCCACCTGCTGGTAGGTGGTGACGATCCCGTGCATGTCCGCCGGGAGGCTTCCGTCGGCCGGGGTCCACTGATGGTCCAGGTGGACCCCGAAGGAGGCGGCGGCCGCGGCCCACTGGCGCTTCAGGTGGGCGGTGGGGGCGACCACGATCAGCCGCCGGGGGCCGTCGGGGGCGGCCAACCGGTTGACCGCCGCGGTCAGGGCGAAGGTGGTCTTGCCGGCGCCGGGGGTGGCCACGGTCAGGAAGTCGGATGTCGGCGCCTTCAAGAAGCGCTCGAGCGCTTCCTTCTGCCAGGGGCGGAGATGGACGCGGCGGGTCACGGTACGGGCAGAGGCACGGGAAGAGGAGGGGGGTCCAGCAGTCTGCCACGCCCCCGCCCGTTCCCGGGCGGCGCCCGCCCCGGACCGGCGGTCAGCCGCAGGCGTAGTCCGGGTCGTACTGCGCCGGGCCCCCCGAGGTTCCGTACCCGTACTGCACCAGGGTCATCTTCCCGCCGGCGAAAGAGAAGCCGCCGTTGGAGCAGAACGCCGTGGCCGAGTAGGCGTCGCCGGTCACGTAGTCGGCGCCGGCCGCCCAGATCGGCATCCCCGGGAAGGTGAGGGACCCGGCGATGCGGGGCCACTGGTACGAGGTGGAGTAGATCCCGGCACCGACGCCGGTCGAGTGCAGCCCGTCGATGGCCCCCCGGATGACCGCGGCGTTCGTGGTCAGGTTCGACGACCAGTACCCG
>JAKAXN010000283.1 GCA_021816565.1 Actinomycetes bacterium | reverse complement strand
TCTGCTGGATCTCCTGCGACTCGCTCATGAGCTGTTCCCAGGTCTTGGGCACCGGCAGGTTGTCGGCGGTCAGGATGTCCTTGCGGTAGTAGAGGAAGCCCTGGTCCTCGAACAGCGGGGCCCCGTACACCTGGCCGTTGTAGGTGGCCCCGGCCACCAACCCGTTGGCGAAGGTGCTCCAGTAGCTGCTCGGCAGGTACTTCGACAGCGGTACCGCCAGCTGGTGGGCGCCGAACTGGGCCGGCCATATGACGTCGCCCATGTACACGTCCGGCCCTCCACCGCCCGAGATCTGGGTCGTCAGGGCAGCCCGGTTGGTGTCGGTGTCGTTGGGGGCCGATACCAGGTTGACGTGGATGTTCGGGTAGGCCTTCTCGAATGCCTGGATCAGCACCATCCGGGGGTCGGGGTTGCTGGTGGTGATGGGGCTGGCCCACCACGAGATGGTGCCGGCGTCGGGGGTTCCCGGGGCCGTCGCCGACCCGCCGGTCGCCGGGCTGCTGCTCTTGGTGGTGCCGCCGCTACCGGCTGCGGACTTGGAACTGGAGGAGCAGGCCCCGAGGAGGGCGGCGATGGCCAGCCCACCGGCTATGACCGGGGCACTCCGCCGCCCCGCCGCCTGGCGCGTGTTCCGCTTGGTCTCTGATGCCATTGACTGCTCTGCTTTCTCGAGATCGGGTGTGCCTGGGTTCGCTGCGTCGGTCGGACCCCGGCGGCCGTCGGCGCCCGTTCCCGCCTGAGCCGGGCGGTGCTGGTCCGGGGCACGACCTCCAACGGGAGGATCTCCCTCCGGGCCGGGGGCCGCCCGCCTGCCAGCAGGCTGCACAGGACCCGGGCGCCTTTGGCCCCGGACTCCTTGAGCGGCTGGCGGACGGTGGACAGACCGAGCATGTCGGCCGCCTCGATGTCGTCGAAGCCGATGACCGACAGTCCGTCCGGCACATCCACCCCCAGCTGTTCCGCGGCCCGGAGCACCCCCATGGCCTGGGTGTCGGAGGCGGCGAAGATGGCCGTCGGCGGGTCACTCAGGGCCATCAGCTGTGCCGCCATGATCGCCGCCGGCTCGGCTCCGTGGGGGCCCCGCCGCACCAGGGCCGGGTCAGCGGCGATACCCGCTGCTGCCAGGGCCCGGCGGTATCCGCTGAGCCGGCGGGGGGTCGAGACGAATGCCAGGCCGGCGGTGCGCTCGTCGCCGATGAAGCCGATGCGGGTGTGGCCGAGGCCGATCAGGTGCTCGGTGGCCACCCGGCCGCCGGCCACGTCGTCCACCACCACCCGGGGCACCGTAGGGATGTCAGCATCCACCGCCACGAGGGGGATGTGCATCCGGGCGAGCCGCTGCACGTAGCCGCTCGAGACGGGCAGGGATACGACCACCACCCCGTCGGCACTGTGGCGCTGCATGAGGGACTGCATCCGCCGGTCGAGCTGCTCGGCGTTCTCGATGTCGCACACGACGCTGTCGATGCTCTCTGCCGTGAGGACCGACAGGGTCCCCGCCAGGCGGGCCACGACCGAGGGTCTGGTGACGAACGGGACCAGCACCGTCACGGACCCGGTGCGCCCCCGCGACAGTCCTGAGGCCAGGCGGCTGGGCCGGTAGTCGAGCTCGGCCATGATCTGCAGTACCCGCTCCCTGGTCGTGTCGCTGACACGCGCATGACCGTTCAGGACCCTCGATACGGTGCCCACGCCGACGCCCGCCCTGGCGGCGACCTGAGCGATGCTCACGCCACGGCCCACCTGGATTTCCCTCCCTAGGAGCCGGCTTCCTGGACCCCCCCGGGACGTGGAACCGGTTCCATGGATATGTGACCACGGTCGGCCGCGGGTGTCAAGGATTTCCGGCGGCCGGCTCCCCCGGGTCGCCCAACCAGGGCATGGCGACCTCGGCGGTGGTGTCCGGCAGGACGATCCTCTCCTCGGGCCGGGGCCGGAGCACCCGCTCGAAGAACGAACGGCGGGCCTCGGCCGCCGCCACGTCGCGCCCGGCCGCCTCGGACAGGTACCAGCGGTGCTCCAGGTACTGGTGGTACGCCTCGGCCGGCTCCAACCGACCCCGCAGCTCAGCCGGGATGGCCGTGACGAACGGCTCGAAGCACTCCGTCAGCCACCGGTGGGCGGCGACCGCCTCGGAGATCGGGCCGCCCGAGCGCCTCTCCGCCTCCGCCCGGAACGATCCGAGGTCGTTGAGGAGCCGCCGGGCCTGGTTCTCCTGCACGTCGATGCCCGTCAGCCGCCGCAGGGCCCGGCCGTGGTGGCCCTCTTCCAGCACCGTCGGGCGGATCCGGATGATCCCCCGACCCGGCTTGGACCGCACGGACATCTCCGTGGCGTCGAAGCCCAGCCGGTTGAGCCGCTCGATCCGCTCCTCGAGCCGCCACAGCTCCTCCGAGGAGTACTCCTCCTCCCCGGTCAGCTCGGCCCAGAGGGCCTCGTAGCGGGCCGCCAGACGGTCGGCGAAGCCCACCGAGTCGGTTCCGCCCGGGATCCGCCCGGCGGCGATCAGGTCCTCGGCCCCGCCCACGACGTTCTCCATGGCGGTCTCCAGGTCCGCCCGGCGTTGGCCGTCGGAGAGCGGGTCGTGGCTCTCGGCCGTCTCCGCGTCCACGAGGTAGGCCCGCAGTCCTCCGGCATCGCGTCGGAACAGGATGTTGGCCAGGGAGCAGTCGCCCCAGTAGAAACCCTCCAGGTGCAGCTGTACCAGCAGGGCGGCGGCGGCGTCGAGGAGGCGCCTCTGGTTCTCCTGGCCGCCCTCCCGGCCGAGCAGGTAGGTGTAGGGCAGGGCGAAGTCCAGATACCTGGTCACCACCGCCCCGGGCAGTGGAGACCCGGCCCCGTCGGCCCGCCCGGTCACCGAGCAGACCGCTTCCACCACCGGCAGATCCTCTTCGGCCATGGCCCGCAGCAGCCGGTACTCCCGCTCGACCAGGCCGTCCCCCATCTCCTTGACCGCGAAGACCCGTCCCTCGCACTCGATGAAGCGCACCACGTGGCGGGACCGCCCGTGGGCCATCCGCACCAGGCGGGGGTCAGCCCACGAGCCGACCGGTACGTCCCAGTCCAGATCCACCAGCGCCGAGTAGGAGGACCTCCCTGCGATCTGGATCTGCACGGCGACCTCCTAGCGGTATATCCACTCCGACGTCCACGAGACCGGCGCCACGCCGTCCATGAAGCGGTCACAGCTCTCGGACATGGCGGCCATGTGCCGGGCCAGCCTGGCGTCGTCGCCCACCGCGTCGAAAAAGACGTGCAGGTCGGTGGCCGCCTCGATGGGGAAGCACTCCTCCACGATGGCGGCGAAGCCCGGGGCGCCGGGTGTCAACGCCCGGAACACCACGTTCTGGACGTAGCGGAAGGTGGACTGGGTGTTGATGGCGACCGAGGTGTGCCGTCCCTGCCAGGTCTGGCGCCACTCCCCCCAGCTCTGGTCGGCCGGCCGGGACAGGGCCACGAGCTGGGCGAAGCCGGGGATGCGCCCGTCGGGCGCCGGCGGATGGTCGTGGTTGGGCTTGGGCTCCGACTCGCACACCAGCCAACCGTGCCAACGGGCCCCGCTCGCACCGGTATCGGGCAAGGCTCCTGCCAGCTTCGAACCCTCGGCGGTGTCGACCCAGGAGAAGACGGCGGCCAGGATCTGCTCCGAGTCGGGCGCCGGCTCGACGCCGAAGGGATGGCCCAGGTCGTCGTCGAGCACATTGACCTGCACGGTGCGGGCGCCGCGGTGCAGCATGTCCGGAACCGTCACCTCCCTGAGCGCCCGGCCCACGTCCGCGGTGATCGGGCCAGGGGCGCCCATCAGCAGATAGGCCACTTTCTCCATCGGGCCGACCATAGATGACCGCCGCCCGCTACACGGGTCTGCGGTCAGGTGTCCGCTCCGGGCGGGTCCGCTCAGTGGGAACCGATGCTGGCGGCGGCCCGGCAGGGATGCTTGCCTGCTCGGGATGGACCGCCAGAAGCAACTGTCGGGTCGGGTGGCCGTGGTCACCGGGGCCAGCCGGGGTATCGGCAAGGGCATAGCCCTGGAGCTCGGGGCGGCCGGGGCCACCGTCTACGTGACCGGCCGGACGGTGGATCCCGGCCGCCTCCCCGGCACCGTTTCGGGGACCGCTGCGGAGATAGACGCGGCCGGGGGTCGCGGCGTGGCGGTCCCCTGCGACCATCGCGACGACGCCGCGGTGGCCGCGCTGTTCGATCGGGTCCGGGCCGAGGAGGGCCGTCTCGACGTGCTGGTCAACAACGTCTACGACGCCCCCGGGTCGGCCCGCTGGCTGGGGCGCCCGTTCTGGGAGGTACCGGCCGCCGGGTGGGACCACACCTTCACCGTGGGGGTGCGCTCCCACTACGTGGCCTCGGTGCTGGCCGCGCCCCTGCTCATGGACGCCGCCGACGGCGGCCTGATCGTCAACGTGTCGTCGCCCGGGGCGGTGGGCTACACGCACAACGTGGTGTACGGCGTGGCCAAGGCGGCCCTCGACCGGATGACCGCGGACATGGCCCACGAGCTCCGGGGGCAGCGGGTGGCCGTGGTGTCGATCTGGCCCGGGATCGTCGACACCGAGTTGCTCAAGACCATCCCGCCCGGTGCGGACGGGCGTCGGGTCCTGAGCCTCCCCGGGGAGGGGGACTACGACCTGGCGCAGGCGGAGACCCCCCGTTTCGCCGGGCGGGCGGTGGCCGCCCTGGCCGGCGACCCCGACCGGGTTTCCCGCTCGGGTCGGGCGTTCTACGTCGCCGACCTGGCCGACGCCTACGGGTTCACCGACGTCGACGGCCGGGTCCCCCGGCCGCCCGGTCAGGGGCGCTGACGGTACACCGGTACCCGGCCCGCCGCGCCACCTAATGTCTGCGCCCATGGCACCGATGCTGAAGCCCGGCACCTCGTGGTGGGAGACCTACGCCCGCTGCGTGTCCGTCGCCCCGGAGGCGTTCGACTCGGACCGGTTGCGCAACCTGGTCAGGGGCGAGTGGCGCAGGGTCGGCATCCCCGGGGACCACGTGAACCCCGTGGACGGCACCCCCATCCCGGGGCCGCCCCGCGTCGACTACGACGAGGCGGTCTCGTCCGTGCAGTACGCCTGCAGCGAGCACGCCAAGTGGAGCCAGGTGGACCTCGACGAGCGGAGGGCCCGGGTCACCGCGGCGGTCGACGCCATGACCGAGCACCGGGACCTCCTGGCCCTGCTGCTGGTGTGGGAGATCGGAAAGCCGTGGCGGCTGGCGTGCGCCGATGTGGACCGCTGCCTCGACGGGGTCCGCTGGTACGTGGGAGAGATCGACCGCCAGCTCGCCCTGGGTGGCGAGGAGGAGCGGCGGCCGCTGCCCGGGCCGGTATCCAATATCGCCAGCTGGAATTATCCCATGAGCGTCCAGGTGCACGCCGAGCTGGTCCAGCTGCTCGCCGGGAACGCGGTGGTGGCCAAGACGCCGAGCCAGGGCGGGTTCCACACCCTCACGCTGGCCCATGCCCTGATGAAGCGGGCCGATCTGCCGGTGACGTTGATATCCGGTGTGGGGGGGCATCTGGGGGAGGCCCTCATCCGCTCCGACGGTATCGGCGCCCTGGCGTTCGTCGGGGGACGGGCCAACGGGCGGCGGGCCGCGGTCTCGCTGGCCGACACCGGCCGCCGCCACATGCTCGAGCAGGAGGGCCTCAACACCTGGGGGATCTGGGATTTCTCCCAGTGGCATCTCCTGGCTCAGCACCTGCGGAAGGGCTTCGAGTACGCCAAGCAGCGTTGCACCGCCTACCCCCGCTATGTGGTCCAGCGCCGGTTGTTCCCGGCATTCCTGGAGACCTATCTGCCGGTGGTGCAGTCGGTGAGGTTCGGCCACCCGCTGGCCGTGTCATCGCCGGACGAGCCGTTGCCGAACCTGGACTTCGGTCCGGTGATACACGCCAACAAGGCGGCCGACCTGGTGAAGCAGTTCGACGAGGCCCTGCGAGGAGGTGGCATCCCCCTCTACCGGGGCAGCGTCGGGGACGGCTCCTTCCTCGACGGCCAGGACACCTCCGCCTATGTGGCCCCGGCGTGCGTGCTCCAACCGCCGGCGTCGTGGTCGCTGCACCACGCCGAGCCCTTCGGGCCCCTCGACTCGGTG
>JAKAXN010000282.1 GCA_021816565.1 Actinomycetes bacterium | reverse complement strand
CAGATCGCCGAGAACATGTACCTCTCGGAGAAGACGGTGAAGAACTACGTGTCCAACCTGCTGGCCAAGCTCGGCATGAGCCGCCGCACCGAGGCCGCGGTGTACGCGGTACGCCACCAGGGCCGGGCCGGGGAGGGGCCGTCCCGTGGTTGAGCGGGTCATGGAGGTGCTGAGCCCGGAGCAGTGCCAGGACCTGCTCGGCCGGCACCACTTCGGCCGCATCGGCGTGGTCAGCGGCGGGGCCCCGGTGATCTTCCCGGTCAACTACGTCTACCGCGACGGGCGAATCGCCATCCGCACAGACGGCGGGACCAAGCTGTCGGCCGCGGCACTGGCCCAGGTGGCGTTCGAGATCGACGGCGTCGACGACCACGACCGGACCGGCTGGAGCGTGCTGGTGCGCGGCACCGGCTACGACGTCACCGACTCGGTGGACGAGGTCAGCGCCCACCTGAGGGAGGCTGCGCTCGACACGTGGGCCCCGGGCGACCGGGAGCACTGGGTCCGGGTGGAGCCGACCTCGATAACCGGCCGGCGGATACGCGACGGGTCCTGACCGCAGGACGCGGCCCGGGAGGCCCGCTGCCGGGGCTCGGTCAGGCGGTGCGGTCCCGGCGGCCGTGCATGGTTACCAGCGAGTCCACCAGGTCCCGTCCCGGCCCCCCGGAAGTGGGCGGCTCGGGCCGGTACCGGCCCCCGGCCAGGGCGGAGACGGTGGCGCCGGTGGAGTCGGCCAGAGCCTCGAGGTCGTAGCCACCCTCCAGAAGGGCCACCAACCGGCCCGGGCGGGGGGCCCACCGCAGCACCGTCGTGGTGAGATCGGAGAAGTCGCCGGCGCTCCACTCCAGGCCGGCCAGGGGATCGGCCCGGTGGGCGTCGAATCCGGCCGAGACCAGGACCCAGGTGGGATCGAACGCCTCCACCGCCGGCTCGACCAGGGCGTCGAAGGCCAGCCGGGCCACGTCGCCGGTAGCGCCGCGGGGGAGGGGGATGTTGATGGTGAGGCCGGGGGCGTTCGGCCCCCCGGTCTCCTGGGGGCGCCCGGTCCCGGGGTAGAGAGGCCACTCGTGGGTGGACACGTACATAACCCGCGGGTCGTCCCAGAAGATCTCCTGGGTGCCGTTCCCGTGGTGCACGTCCCAGTCGACGATCAGCACCCGCTCCCCCCGCTCGGCCAGCGCCGCGGCGGCCACCGCCACATTGTTGATGAGGCAGAAGCCCATGGCCGTGTCGGCCGTGGCGTGGTGCCCGGGTGGGCGGACGGCCACGAACGCGGCGTCCCCCTCACCCCGCTCCAGGGCCTCCACGGCCGCCAGACCGGCCCCTGCGGCCAGCACCGCAGCCTCCCAGGATCCCCCCGACACCGTGGTGTCGGGATCCACGGCCCCGCCGCCGGCGGCCACGAAGCCGCTGATCGAGTCCAGGTAGTCGGAGCGGTGCACCCTCAGCAGCTCCTCGGGCCGGGCCACCCGGGGGGCCACCTGGACCAGGGCCTCAGCGGCGTCGGAGCGGTAGATGCCCCGCTCCACGGCGCGCAGCCGCTCGGCCCGTTCCGGGTGACCCCGGCCCGTGTCATGGAGGTCGGCCTGAGGCCCGGAACTCACTACGACGACTCGCGGCATTGGGATCCTCAAGCTAACGCCTCCCTGCTCCGGACACGACCAGGCCAAGCGAAAGGGGCCTTTCGGCCCTGTCCGGGTCGGGGCTAAAGTCGGCAAATTGTCGGGGTGCTAGTCAACAGCGCTATAGAGCCGCTCACGGAGGCCGAGTGCCGGGAGCTACTGGCTGGCGAGCAGATAGGCCGCGTCGGCCTGTCGGTCGGGGCGCTGCCGGCGATCTTCCCGGTCAACTACCGGGTGATCGACGGGGACATCTTCTTCCGCACAGGTGACGGTTCGAAGCGCCGGGCCGCTCTGCAGGGCGGCGTGGTCGGGTTCGAGGTCGACCGTATAGACCCCGAGACGGCCACCGGCTGGAGCGTGCTGGCGGTCGGTGTGGCCCGGGAGGTACGTCCCGACGACGCCGCCGGGCCCGACTACGACGGGATCGTCCCGTGGCCCGGAGGGGACCGGAGCCACCTGATCCGGATCCACCCGGAGATGGTGTCCGGCAGGCGGATCCCGCCCGCCGTCTAGTGGTGCTGCACGCGCCCGAGGCGGCCGCCTGGGAGCCGTGCGACGCCGTTCTGACCGACGGGGGGACGGTCCGGGTCCGGCCCATCACGCCGGCCGACGCCCCGGAGCTGATCGCGCTGCACGAGCGGCTGTCGGACGAGACCGTCTACCTCCGGTTCTTCTCCTACCATCCGCACCTCACCGAGCGCGAGGTCACCCGCTTCACCACCGTCGACGGCGACGAGCGGATGGCACTGATCGCCACCCTGCGGGGACGCATCGTCGGGGTGGCCCGCTACGACCGGTCGACCGAGCGCCCCGGGGAGGCGGAGGTGGCGTTCCTGGTGGACGACGCCCACCAGGGCCGCGGGCTCGGGACGCTCCTGCTCGAGCACCTGGCGGCCTACGCCCGCGCCCGGGGCATCCGCAGCTTCACCGCCGACACCCTGCCGCAGAACCAGCCCATGCAGGCGGTGTTCCGCCGTACCGGTTTCGTGGAGCAGGCCCGATACAGCGACGGCATCGTCAGGGTCCGTCTGGAGATAGAGCCGACGGAGGCCACCGTCGAGGCCATCGAGAGCAGGTGGGCCCGGGCCTCGGCCCGCTCCATAGAGCGGGTCCTGCGGCCCCGTTCGGTGGCGGTGATCGGATGCGGCCGCCGCCCCGGAGGTATCGGCCACGAGGTCCTGCGCAACATCCTGGACGGGGACTACCAGGGGCCGGTCTACCCGGTGAACCCCCGGGCCCGGTCGGTGGCCAGCGTGCCGGCCTACCCGACGGTGGCCGCCGTACCCGACCAGATCGACCTGGCGGTGATCGCAGTGCCCCAACCGCAGGTGGCCGAGGTGGTGGAACAGTGTGCGGCCAAGGGGGTCAAGGGGCTGGTGGTGGTGTCCGCCGGCTACGCCGAGATCGGCCCGGTCGGGGCCGCCGCCCAGAGGGAGCTGGTGGCTCTCAGCAGGGGATCGGGGATGCGGCTGGTGGGCCCCAACTGCATGGGTGTGGTCAACACCGACCCGGCGGTCTCGCTGAACGCCACCTTCGCTCCCGTCGCCGCTCCCCCGGGGCGCATCGCCCTGTCCTCGCAGTCGGGAGGGCTGGGCATAGCCGTCCTGGAGGAGGCCCGGCGCCGTCAGATCGGGATATCCAGCTTCGTATCCGTGGGCAACAAGGCCGATATCAGCGGCAACGACCTGCTCCAGTACTGGGAGCGCGACGACTCGACCGACGTCATCATGCTCTACCTGGAGTCGTTCGGTAATCCGCGACGCTTCGCCCGGGTGGCCCGCCAGGTGTCGCGCACGAAGCCGATCGTGGCCGTCAAGGCGGGCCGCACCGTCGCCGGCGTGCGGGCTGCCACGTCCCACACCGCGGCGCTGTCCAGCCCTGACACCGCGGTCGACGCCCTGTTCCACCAGACCGGGGTCGTCCGGGTGGACACGCTGGAGGAGATGTTCGACGTGGCCCAGGTCCTGGCCGGCCAGCCGCGGCCGGCCGGGCGGCGCCTGGCGATCGTCGGCAACGTCGGCGGACCGGGGATCCTGGCCGCCGACGCCGCCGAGTCGGCTGGTCTGGACGTGCCGGAGCTCTCTCCGGCGACCCAGGACCGGCTGCGGGGCTTCCTGCCGGCGGAGGCCGGGGTGCACAACCCGGTGGACATGGTGGCCTCGGCGTCGGAGGCCGACTACGAGCGGGCCATCCGGGCCGTCCTGGATGACCCGTGTATCGACGCCGTCCTGGCGGTGTTCGTGCCCACGACGTCAGTGCGGGCGCCGGGCGCGGCCCGGGCCATCGCCGCGGCGGCCGCCGTGACCGACAAGCCGGTGGTGGCCACCTTCCTCGGGGTGGAGGCCCCGACCGCCGACCTGGCTTCCGGGGACCGGTGGATCCCCGCCTTCGCCTTCCCCGAACCGGCCGTGCGGGCCCTGGCCCGGGCGTGCGACTACGGCGAGTGGCGGTCCCGGCCGGAGGGCCGGACCATCGACCCCGAGGGGCTCAGGCCGCTCGACGCCCGCACCGTCGTGCAGACGGCGTTGGACGAGCGTGACGGGCCGTCGTGGCTGGACCCGGTCCGGGCGGCGCAGGTGCTGCGGGCCTACGGGATCGACACCGTGGAGACCCGCCTGGTGGCCGACGAGGACGCGGCGGTGGCCGCCGGCCAGGAGATCGGCTGGCCGGTGGCCGTGAAGGCGGTGGGGCCGGACCTGGTTCACCGCACCGACGTGGGCGGGGTGGCCCTGGCCGTGGGATCGGCCCAGCAGCTCCGGGCCGCCTACGCATCCATGCGGGAGCGGCTGGGCGCAGCCATGACCGGGGCGGCGGTGCAGGCGATGGCCGAGCCGGGGGCGGAGACGATCGTGGGGGTGGTCCAGGACCGCTCGTTCGGGCCGCTGCTGATGTTCGGCAGCGGGGGAGTCGACGTGGAGGTCTTCGGTGACCGGGCGTTCCGGGCGCTACCGCTCACCGACCTCGACGCCGCGGAGCTGGTGCGGGCCCCGAAGGGGTCGGCCCGGCTATTCGGCTACCGGGGGTCGGAGCCGGTCAACGTGGCCGCCCTCGAGCAACTTCTCATGAAGGTCGGGAGGCTGGCAGAAGACTTGCCAGAAGTCTCGGAGATGGACCTCAACCCGGTCATAGCCACCGCCGTGGGCGCAGTGGTGGTCGACGCCAAGATCAGGATCGAGAGGCTCGGGCCCCGCCCCGATCCCACGCTGCGCCGGCTGCTCTGATCGGGACTTTCGTCCCTATGTCCGGTCGTCCTGCATCGCTCAGTATGCACATACCGGCCCTGACGGTCGGGCGATTTGTTCAAGGGAGGACGATGCTTACCGCTGGCCTTGTGGACCTGACCCATCCCGGCTACTACCTGCACTGGGGTGTCATACAGATATCGGCGGCCAACGCCCTGGTGATCGTGCTGATGCTGCTGGTCTTCGCAGCCGCCGTACTGATCCCGTTCCCGAAGGACCACAGCTGATGGCGTCCGTTGACGTCCGCAGCGACCACCGGCCCCCCAGCCCGACGTGGACCGGACAGCTCCGGGACCGGCTGGTCAGGACGCTCCCGCCGGACCAGATGCTGCCGGACCGTCAGCCCGCCTATGTGGCCAGCTGGATCTACGTGTTCGGCGTGGCCACCCTCGCCGGCCTTCTGTCTGTGATCGTGTCAGGAACGATCCTCGTCCTCGAGGGCCCGACCTGGTGGCACACCTCGACGGTCGGGCACTTCGTCAACTCACTGCACCTGTGGAGCGTGGAGCTGTTCTTCTTCTGCATGGTCGTACACCTGTGGGGGAAGTTCTTCATGGCGGCCTGGCGGGGTCGGCGGGCCCTCACCTGGATCACCGGGGCCGTGGCTTTCGTGGGCTCAATCGGGGCGGCCTTCACCGGCTACGTGGTGCAGACCAACTTCGATTCGCAGTGGATATCCACCCAGGCCAAGGACGGGTTGAACTCGGTGGGCATCGGAGCCTGGTTCAACGTGCTCAACACGGGCCAGATGCTGCTGTTCCACGTGATGCTCCTGCCGCTGATCGTCGGCGTCATCGTCATCCTCCACATCCTCATGGTCCGCCGCCGGGGCGTGGTCCCACCCTTCGGCGCAGCCGAGGCACTGGCGGCGGCCGGCCCGCAGGCCGGACCGGGGCCGGTGCCCCCGGCGGGCGCGCAGCCGGAGGTGGAGAAGTGAGGGCCCCCGGGCGGTCGGGGTCGCGGGCGGCCAGTGCCGAGGCCGCCAAGTGGACCGGGCCGACGCGGCGCTACGACCTGCTCAAGGAGTTCGTGGTGGCCTGCGGGGTGGTCGCGGTGATCGTGGTGATGCTGGCCGTGGTGTTCGGCTCTCCCGACGAGAAGGCCGTATCGCTCCGCCAGTGGTCGCGGGTGACCCCGAACGATTTCGTGGCCACCGCCGCGACCGAGCTCGACGGCACCAGCGCCACCGCCACCTACGGCGCCCCCTACAGCTACACCTCGGGGGCCAGCCAGAAGATCGGGCCCCTGCCGCTGGCCGACT
>JAKAXN010000281.1 GCA_021816565.1 Actinomycetes bacterium | reverse complement strand
CGTCCCGGGCCGACCGCAGCCCCGGCGAGTTCTACCAGATCGACCTCGAGATGGCCTTCGCCACCCAGGAGGACGTCTTCGCCGAGGTGGAGCTGCTGATGAGGCGGATCGTCGCGGACTGCTCCACCAAGGAGGTGCCCGACAGCTTCCCCCGGCTGGCCTTCGCCGACGCCGTGGACCGCTTCGGCACCGACAAGCCGGACCTGCGCTTCGGGCTCGAGATCGCCGATGTGACCACCGACGTGGGTGGGTCCGGCGACCTGCCGATGTTCGCCGACGCCCCCGGCAAGGGCCACGTCATCCGGGTGCTGCGCGCTCCGGGGGCGGCGGGCCGGTCCCGGAAGTGGTTCGACGAGTTCGCCGACGCCGGCCGCAAGGTCGGAGTGATCGGCAGCTGGCTGCAGCTCGACCCCGGCGAGACCAGGGGGTCCATCGCCAAGAAGCTGACCGAGGAGCAGATCTCGCTGCTGGCCGGCGCCGCGGGAGCCGAGACCGGCGACGCCGTGCTCTGCGCCGTCGGCCCCCGGGACAAGGTCGCGGCCGTCCTCGGTGAGCAGCGGACCCGCCTGGGTCGCGAGCTCGAGCTGGCCGACCCCGGGGAGCTGGCTTTCTGCTGGGTGGTGGACTTCCCCATGTTCGAGCCCGACGAGGAGACCGGCGGCTGGGCGTTCTCCCACAACCCGTTCTCCATGCCGCAGGGGGGTCTCGAGGCTCTGCGCACGAAGGACCCCGGTGACATCCTGGCCTACCAGTACGACCTGGTGTGCAACGGGGTGGAGCTGTCGTCGGGAGCGGTGCGCAACCACCTGCCGGAGGTGATGGAGGCTGCGTTCGCCATCGCCGGGTACGGACCGGAGCGGATCCGCACCTCGTTCCCGGCCCTGT
Organism: Actinomycetes bacterium; assembly: GCA_021816565.1. The sequence goes on along the minus strand of JAKAXN010000281.1, from coordinate 5,247 downwards.
GGAACGCCTTCCACTACGGACCGCCGCCCCACGCCGGCATAGCCCCCGGTTTCGACCGGATCCTCATGCTCCTCGAGGACCAGGCCAACCTGCGCGAGATCATCGCCTTCCCCCTCAACCAGGGGGCCCGGGACCTGCTCATGGGGGCGCCCAGCCCGGTCACCGACCGCCAGCTCGACGAGCTGCACCTCCGGATCGTCCCGCCGGACCGGGACAAGTAGTCACCGTCACAGCCTCCTGTGTAGTCTCATAGCGGTCCTCCTCCGCGTTTCCGGGCATCGGGGCCGCCCGGGGATGAGGAGTTGCCCGATGTTGTCCGTTCCGGCAGCCGACGAGTCGGCCCTGGCCCGCCACCTGCTGGACCGCCTGGGAGAGGCGGCGGCCCTGGCCGGCCACCCGGTGTGGGCCATGGTGCTGCGCCACCCCGGCGACCGCAGCGAGCTGGTGGTGACCGACCCGGACTTCGAGCCGGCGGGCTGGTCGGCTCCGCCCCGATGCCGGGCCCTGGCCATGGTCGCCACCGGACAGGTCCGCGCCCTGGACGACTCCGCCGAGCTCCCGGCCGATCTGGTGGCTGCCGTTCCCGGCGGGGTGCGGATGGCCTGCGTGGTGTGGCGCACCGGGACGGTCGGCTGGCACATGGTCCTGCCCGACGGGTCGGAGTGCGACGAGCGGCCCGAGGCCGGACGGGTGCTCGACGTGATGCACCGCTGCCTGGGCCTGCCCACCCCTCCCCCGCCCGGGTCACCGCACCTGCTCGGCGTCTACCTGTGGCTGGGGGCGCTCCTCGCAGCCGGGCCGCCCGAGCGGCCGTGGGGATGGGCGGAGGTGCTGGACTTCCACCCGGCGCTGGTCGGTTGCGATCCCGACCTGCCGGCGGAGATCAAACAGACCGTGGTGGAATGGAGGAGGGGCAACGACTACTGGGGGGACATGAGACGGGCGGTGGCCGACGGCCACTGCGGCCCGGGCATGCCCCCGGCCCGGCTGGCCGCCTGGATGGACGACGGGATGTTCGCCCGGTGGATGCTGGACCTGTGGCGGCCACCGCAGGAGTTGCTGGCCGAGCTGCGACCCCACCTGCGTCCAGCGGCGGCCCGCCGCCTGGCCCACGAGGTCAGGGCGGCTCGCTGATCGGCTGGGGGAAGCCGCCATCCGCCGGCAGCCCCCGTCCCGGCGGGCCCCGACAGCCCCGGTCGGCCAGCAGAGGTGCCGGCCCGACCCGGTGGGCGCAGAGGGAATCGAACCCCCGACCTCATGCGCGTCATGCATGCGCTCTAACCAACTGAGCTATGCGCCCGTATCCGGAGGCCCCAGACCCTAGCACGGGCAGGATCACGCCAGACCAGCCGGACGGCGGTCCCCGACGCCGGGTGCGGCCCAGATGCCAGTTTCCCCCTGCGGTCTTCTACTCTTGCACGCGGTGAACCTCGCAGCGTTGGTCGCGTACATCCCCAGCCCCCCGGCCAACGGCATCAGCATCGGCCCGGTCCGGCTGCACGTCTACGGCTTCATGATCGCCCTCGGCATCGCCGCCGCGGTGTGGTTGGCCCAGCGACGGTGGGAGGCCATCGGCGGCAAGGCCGGCACCATGGCCACGCTGGCCGTCTGGGGCGTCCCGGGCGGCCTGGTCGGCGCCCGGGTCTACAGCGTCATCACCAGCTGGCAGGCCGATACCGGTGGCCACTGGATCCGGGCGTTCGAGGTGTGGCAGGGGGGGCTCGGCATCTGGGGCGGGGTGGTCGGCGGGGTGGCCACCGGGGCTCTGGGGGCGCGCCGGATGGGGCTGCGTCTGGCCCCTCTGGTGGACTGCGTGGCCCCGGCGTTCGTGCTGGCCCAGGCCATCGGCCGGTGGGGCAACTACTTCAACCAGGAGCTCTACGGCTCGCCCACCCACCTTCCGTGGGCGGTGAAGATCTCCGACCCGGTGCACTGTTCGTCGGTCACCCACTGCGTCCCCTACCCGGCCGGGGTGACGACGTTCCAGCCCACCTTCCTGTACGAGAGCCTGTGGGACCTGTTCTCGGTGTGGCTCATCATCCGCATCGAGAAGCGCTTCAGGATCAAGCGGGGTTACCTCATCGGGGTGTACGCCGCGGTGTACACCTTCGGCCGGTTCTTCACCGAGTACATGCGGGTGGACGAGGCCCACCGCTACCTGGGCCTGCGGCTCAACGACTGGACCAGCATCTTGGTGTTCGTGGCCGCCACGGTCATCGTGTTGCTCTTCGGCCGGGCCGGGCCCGGCGACGAGCGCTCGGGCGACCCCCTGCGGCCGGCCGCTCAGGAACCGCAGCTGGCCTCGGGCGCGGCCCCGACGTAGTCGGCCCGGCTGCGGAACCTGGTCGGAACGGCGTACTCCTCCATGGCGTGCGCCAGCCAGCCGGCCACCTTGGCCAGGGTGAAGAGGGCCTGGCCGGCCCCCGGGACCATCTCCGCGCAGAACGACAGCGCACCGATGCCCATGTCGAAGTTGGGGGCCGGGAAGCCCCGGTCCCGGGCGACCTCCAGGACCGCCTGGACGACCCGGCGCCGCTCCGGGTCGCCCACCCGGTCGATCCGCTCCAGCAGGGCCCTCCCCCGAGGGTCCCCGGCCGGGTAGAGCGGCATACCGAAGCCGTGGGGCGCCTGCCCGGAGCGGCGCAGGTGCTCCCCCACCGCCCGCTCCGCACCGATCTGCGCGGCCCGCTCCAGTAGGGCCTCCACCTCCCCCGGGGCGCCGGTGCTGCCCGGCGGCCAGCTGCCGCTGGAGGGCCCGAGCCCGGTCAGGACCACCGCGTAGGGATCGGCCCGGAAAGATGCGGCGACCCGGGCGGCCAGGGTGGAAGGGGCCAGCTCGTGGTCGGCGCCGAGCACCAGCGCAGCGTCGGTGGCGGCCAGATCTTCCTCGGAGGGCTCCCGGGGGCTCAGTCCGTGCCACACCTGGCCGGCCAGCGTCGATGACCGGCCGGGCCAGCCGGCCGGGGCCCCGGCCGGCCCGTCGTCGGGTGCCGAAGCAGAGGGGGGTGGCGGCGCCGCGGCGGTCGAACCGGGCGGACCGGACCTGGCCCGGGCGGAGAGCGGCAGGGTCGAGGCCAGGGCCGTGAGGATCCGCCGGCCGGTCACGGGGACCCGGGCCGGGTCCAAGTCGTGGCGCAGCTCGTCGCTCAGGGCGGCGGCCCCGGTGACCAGCACGAACCGCTCGACCGGCAGCACCTCCGGGCCCAGGTCGGAAAGGCTCCCGGCTACCCGGCCACCGGCGTCGCCGAACGCCGGCCAGCGGACCCCGGCCCCGGGGTCCGCGCCGGTCCACAGCCACTCCGCCACCCGCTCGAAACTCCACCCCCGGGCCAGCCCCACGGCGTCGCGGCCCCGGTAGAAGAGCCCGGCCCGGATCAGGGTCAGCCCGGTCACGAACACCGGGTCCTCGCCCGCGGCCGGGGCGGCCGGGACCGAGCCCTCTCCCGCCGGCGGCCCTTCGCCGCGGCGACGTCCGCCCGCCCGGCGCCCCGCAGCCGCTACACCCTCGGCCGGGTGGCGGGCAGAGCGGGCCAGCCGGGCCACTTCCTGGCGGTCGAAGGTGCTGCCTCCGGGGCCCCGCTCCGGGTGCAGCAGCCCCCGGCTCACGTAGGCGTAGACGGTGGCCCGCTTGACCCCGAGGCGTTCGGCGGCCTCCGTGGTGGTCATGCGAGGGTTGATCACAAATCAATATTGATCAATCCTCTGATCGGCGTCAATATCCACTCATGACCACCACCGAAGTGCTCAGCCCACCACCTGCGGTACCACCCGGCCTCAAGGGGGTGCAGGTGACCGATACCTCCATCGGCGACGTCCGCGGAGGTGAGGGCTTCTACCACTACCGGCAGTACTCGGCGACGGAGCTGGCCTCGACCCGGGGGCTGGAGGACGTGTGGCGCCTGCTCCTCGACGGTTCGCTGCCCGAGACGGCGGCCGACGCCGCCCGGTTCCGGGCCGAGATCGCCGCCGCCCGGACCCTGCCGCCGGTGCTGTCGGAGCTGCTGCCCGGCGTGGCCCGGGCGGCCCACGCCGGCGGGGCCCTGGACGGGCTGCGGTCGGCCCTCTCGCTGTACGGCTCGGCCCGGGGCATGCGGCCGCTGTGGGACCTGGACCGCTCGGCCCGCCGGCGGGACCTGCTCGAGCTGGCGGCCGTCACCCCGGTGCTGGTGGCGGCGCTGCACCGGCTCGGGCGGGGCCTGGATCCGGTGCCGGCCGACCCCGACCTGGGGCATGCCGCCAATTACCTGTGGATGGTCACCGGGGAGCGCCCGGACCCCGGGCGGGCCCGGGCCCTCGAGCAGTACCTCATGCTCACCGTGGACCACGGCTTCAACTCGTCCACCTTCACCGCCCGGGTCATCGCCTCCACCGGGGCCGACGCGGCGGCGGCCGTGGTCGGGGCGCTGGGAGCCCTGTCGGGGCCCCTGCACGGCGGTGCCCCCAGCCGGGCCCTCGACACCCTCGACTCCATCGGGCGGCCGGAGCGGGCCGAGAGCCACATCCGGGACCTGCTGGCCCGGGGCGAGCGGATCATGGGTTTCGGCCACGCGGTGTACCGCACCGACGACCCCCGGTCGGTGATGCTGCGGCAGGTGGCCACCGGCCTCGGCGGGGAGCTGGCCGATCTGGCGGTGCAGGTGGAGCAGACCGTCCTCCGGCTGCTGGCCGAGCTGCGCCCGGGCCGGCCCCTCTACGCCAACGTGGAGTTCTACGCCGGGGTGGTGATGGACGCGTGCGGGCTGCCCCGCGACATGTTCACCCCAACCTTCGCCGTGAGCCGGGTGATCGGCTGGTGCGCCAATGTCGCCGAACAGGCCGAACAGCGCCAGATCATCAGGCCGTCGGCACGCTACGTCGGGGCTCCTCCGCCCGTTCCGGTGCCGGCCCCGCCGGCGGCGTAGGGCCCGGCCGGCTAGCCCCGCCGACGCCCCGCTATCTACTGTGGGCCGACCGGGCGCCGGCCCGGGCCGGGGGGAGGGTCATGACCGCCATCGAAGACGCCACTGCAGAGTCCGCACTGGTCAACCTGCTGATCACGCCGGAGGGGCGGGCCGATCCCTACCCGCACTACCGGCTGATCCGGGACCGGGCACCGGTACTGCGCAGCTCCACCGGGGCTCTGGTGCTGACCCGCTACGAGGACTGCCTGACGGCCCTGCGCAACCCCCGGCTGGGCCGCGGCGTCCTCGGGCGGGCGGCCCGCAACAGCACCGTCATGCCGGGCGCGGCCGACCCCGAGCTGCGCCA
>JAKAXN010000280.1 GCA_021816565.1 Actinomycetes bacterium | reverse complement strand
GAACAGATAGCTGGCGTCGTGGGGGCCGGGTCCGGCCTCGGGGTGGTACTGCACGCTGAAGGCCCGCAGGTCTGGTCGGCTGATGCCCTCGATGACCCCGTCGTTGAGGTTGACGTGGGTGATCTCGGCGTCGACCAGGCTCCCGGCGGCCACCGCGTAGTTGTGGTTCTGGCTGGTGATCTCCACCGCCCCGGTCGCCACCCGGCGCACCGGGTGGTTGCCCCCGTGGTGGCCGAAGGGCATCTTGTAGGTCGATCCGCCGAGAGCGGCGGCCATGAGCTGGTGGCCCAGGCAGATGCCGAACACCGGCACCTGCCCGAGCAGCTGGCGGATGGACTCGGTGGCGTAGCCGACCGCCGCCGGGTCGCCGGGGCCGTTCGAGAGGAACACGCCGTCGGGCCGGCGCTCCAGGACCTCTGCGGCGGGCGTCGAGGCGGGTACCACCTCGACGGTGGCCAGCCGGCCCAGGTGACGGAGGATGGTCCGCTTGATGCCGAAGTCGTAGGCGACGACCGCCAGCGGCCCGTCCCCGTAGGTGTAGGCCTCCCTGGTGGTCACCTGCGCGGCCAGGTCCTGGCCCTCGGTGCCTGGTTCTCGCAGCGCCGCCTCTTTGAGGGTCGTCTCGTCGAAGAGGTCGAGCGGGCCGAAGGCCGCCGGCATCGATCCGGCTTCGCGGATGTGGCGGGTCAGGCGGCGGGTGTCTATGCCCGTCAGCGCCGGCAGCCGCTCATCGGTGAGGAAGTCGTGCACGCTCCGCTCGGAGCGCCAGCTGCTCGGTCGGGGCGGCAGGTCGCGGGCGATGAGACCCCGGCAGAAGGCCCTCGCGCTCTCGCTGTCGTCGCCGGTCACCCCGTAGTTGCCGATGTGGGGGTAGGTGAAGCAGATGATCTGCCCGGCGTAGGAGGGGTCGGTGAGGACCTCCTGGTAGCCGGTCAGGGTGGTGTTGAACACGACCTCCCCCGTCGCCGGGGAGGAGGCCCCGGGATCCCAGAAGCCGGCAGCCTCGCCCTCGAAGGTGGTGCCGTCGGCCAGCACCAGGAGCGCCTCCCGGATCTGCGCCGCCCCGCTCATCGCTGCGCCTCCCCGTCGATGACGACCGGTTCGCCCCGGTACACGGTGTGGCGGACCCGGCCCCGGAGCTTGCGCCCGGAGTAGGGGTTGTTGCGGCTGCGGCTGGCCGAATCCAGGGGGTCGACCACCCAGACCGCGTTCGGGTCCACGACGCACAGGTTGGCCGGGCGGCCCGCGGCTATCGGGCCTCCGTGGGCGTCGGAGAGGCCGGCGATGGCGGCCGGCTGCCAGGACATGAGGGCGAGGATGCGCTCTATGGGAAGCTCCAGTTCTGTGAGGGCCAGGGCCAGGGCGGTCTCCAGTCCCAGCATCCCCGGCGGGGCCTGGTCGAAGGGGGACTCCTTGGCTTCCTGGGTGTGGGGGGCGTGGTCGGTGGCGATGGCGTCCACGAAGCCGCTCTCCAGGGCGGCCTTCACGGCGGCCACGTCGGCGTCGCTGCGCAGAGGGGGGTTCACCTTGAAGACCGGGTCGTAGGACGCCACGCAGGCGTCGGTCAGGGTGAAGTGCTGGGGGGTGACCTCGGCGGTGACGGCCAGGCCGGAGGACTTGGCCCCCCGCACCATGGCCAGCGAGCCGGCGGTGGACAGGTGCAGGAAGTGCACCCGGGCCCCGGTCAGGCGGGCCAGGGCCAGGTCCCGCATGACCATCAGCTCCTCCGCCTCGGCCGGCTGGCCGGCCAGGCCCAGCCGGCTGGACCACTCCCCTTCGTGCATGTGCCCGCCGGCGGCCAGCGAGGCGTCCTCGCAGTGCTGGGCCAGCGTGACCCCGAGGGCGGAGGCGTACTCGAGGGCCCGGCGCATGAGCCGGGCGTCCTGCACGCCGGTGCCGTCGTCGGTGAAGATGCGCACCCCGAGAGCCGCCATCTCGGCCAGGGGGGCGAGCTGCTCCCCCCTCCGTCCCACGGTGATGGCCCCCGCCGGGTGGACCGCACAGCACGCGTCTGCGCCGAGGTCCTGTATCTGGCGGACCACGGCGGCGCTGTCGATGGCCGGCTCGGTGTTGGGCATGGCGACGACCGCGCTGTACCCGCCGAGGGCCGCGGCCCGGGCCCCGGACTCCACCGTCTCGGCCTCCTCCCGGCCCGGCTCGCGCAGGTGGGTGTGCAGGTCCACCAGGCCCGGGGCCACCACGCAGCCGGCGGCGTCGAGCACCACCGTGCCGGGAGGGGTGGAGCTGACCTTGGCGGTCACCGAGGTGATCACGCCGTCCTGGATCAGCACGTCGCCCTCCCGCGACCCGGTGGCATCGATGATCCGGCCACCACGGATGACCACGGCCAGTGAGCTACGCGACGGCAAGATCGACCCCCGATCCGAGAAGTAGGTACAGAACGGCCATCCGGACGGCCACGCCGTTGGCCACCTGGCTGGTGATCACCGAGGAGGGCCGGTCGGCTACCTCGGCGGCGATCTCCACCCCCCGGTTGACCGGTCCCGGGTGCATTATCAGCGCGTCGTCGGGCAGCAGCCGGGCCCGCCGGGTGGTGAGCCCGTAGGTGGCGGTGTACTCGCGAAGTGACGGCAGCAGGGCCTCGGCCATGCGCTCCCGCTGCAGCCGCAGCAGGTACACCACGTCGAGTTTGGGCAGGACGGAGTCCAGGTCGTGGGATGTCTCCACCGGCCAGCCGGCCAGCGACGGGGGCAGCAGCGTCGGCGGGGCGACCAGCGTCACCTCTGCGCCGAGGGCGGTGAAGGCCGTGACATCGGAGCGGGCCACCCGGCTGTGGCGGATGTCGCCGACTATGGCGATGCGCATGCCCTCCAGGGCCCGGTCACCGGATCGCTGGCGTCTGGAGGCGATGGTGTAGCAGTCGAGCAGGGCCTGGGTGGGGTGCTCGTGCCAGCCGTCCCCGGCGTTGACCACCGCCGGGCCGTGGAGCCATCCGGCCACCTGCCACGGGACGCCCGAGCCGGAGTGGCGGACCACCATGGCGTCGACCCCCATGGCCTCGATGGTCTGGACGGTGTCGCGCAGCGACTCGCCCTTGTTGACCGACGAGCTCGATGCCGAGAACGTCATCACGTCCGCCGACAGCCGCCGCGCCGCGGTCTCGAAGCTGAGCCGGGTGCGGGTGGAGTCCTCGAAGAACATCGACACCACCGTCTTGCCCCGCAGGGCCGGGACCTTGGGGATGGGGCGGCTGCTCACCTCGACGAAGCTGTCGGTCAGGCGCAGGATCTCGGCTATGCCCTCCGTCCCCAGGTCCCCGATGGACAGGAGGTGCTTGCGGGCCGTGCCGGTCATGGGGCGGTCACATCCCCGAGGATGACCCCCTCCTCGGTGGCGTCGACCATCTCGTCGCGCCTGGTCGGCAGGTTCTTGCCGACGTAGTCCGGCCGGATGGGCAGCTCCCGGTGCCCCCGGTCGACCATGACGGCCAGCTGCACGGCCCGGGCCCGGCCGTAGTCGGCCAGGGCGTTGAGCGCGGCCCGGATGGTGCGGCCGGTGAAGAGCACGTCGTCGACCAGGATCACGGTGCGCCCGGTCAGGTCGACCGGGATGGCCGTGGCCGCCTCCGGCAGGACCGGCCGCAGGCCGATGTCGTCGCGGTAGAACGCCACGTCGAGTGTTCCCATCCCCACGTCGGACCCGGTGACCTCGCCGATGATGCGGGCCAGCCGCTCGGCGATCCACACCCCGCCGGTCTGCAAGCCGACGATCACGACCCGGCTGACGTCAGGGTTGCGCTCGATGATCTCGTGCGCCATCCGCCAGGTGGCCCGGCGCACGTCCTCGGCGTCCATGACCGTGGTCCGGGCAACAAAAACGCCCCCGTAGGGGGGCGCCAGGGCACGCTCACGTTTGGCCAACTGTCCTCCTCGCTCCGTCCCGGCCTCACTGGACCGGCTTCACGGCTCGGGACCACATATTAGCGCGCCGGCGGACCTACCGGGCCGGCCGGTCGGTGCCTACGAGGGACGCACCTGGGCGGAGATGGCGGAGAGGACCCCGTTGACGAAGCGGCCGGACTCCTCGGTCGAGTAGCCGCCGGCCAGCTCCACCGCCTCGGAGAGGATCACCGCCGTGGGGGTGTCGGGGGAGGCCAGCAACTCGTAGGTGGCCATCCGCAGGACGGCCCGGTCGATGGCCGGCATACGGTCAAGGGCCCAGCCGATGGCATGGGCCGATATCAGGCCGTCGATCTGCTCCAGCCGGTCCCCCACCCCCACCACCAGTGAGGCGGTGAAGGCGTCGGGGGCGACGGGCAGGTCGTCGATCAGGGCGGCCGGCGCGACCCCCTTGGCCTCGGCCTCGTAGAGCAGGGACAGGGCCCGCTCGCGGGCCTCCCGGCGGGCGACGGGCAGCACGGTGCGCAAACGGCCGGGCTAGGCCCGGGTCAGGTACTCGCCGGTGCGGGTGTCCACCTTCACCCGGTCGCCGGTGTTGACGAACAGCGGAACCTGGATCTGCAGGCCGGTCTCCAGCGTGGCCGGCTTGCGGGCCCCCGACACCCGGTCCCCCTGCACCCCGGGCTCGGTCTCGGCGATGGTGAGCTCCACCGCGGCGGGCAGGTCGACGCCGACGATCTCGCCGTCGAACATCTGCAGCACCGCCGAGTCGCCCTCCTTGAGGTAGGACGGAGAGGTGCCGAGCGACTCCCGGGGGGCGTACATCTGCTCGTAGTCGGTGGTGTCCATGAAGACGTAGTTGTCACCGTCGAGGTAGAGGAACTGCATCTCCCGCTTGTCGATCAGGGCCTGGTCGAGCTTCTCGTCGGCCCGGTAGGTGCGCTCGATCACCGCCCCGGTACGGACGTTCTTCAGCTTGGTGCGCACGAAGGCCCCGCCCTTGCCGGGCTTCACGTGCTGGAACTCCACCACCGAGAACAGTCCCTCGGGCAGGTTGAGGGACATCCCGTTCTTCAGGTCGTTGGTCGATACGGCAGGCATGTTCTACAGACGATCCTTGGCTGTGCTGGTAAGGGGCCGGCAACCATCGTCGGTCACCACCACGGTGTCCTCGATACGGACACCTCCGATGCCGGGTAGGTAGACCCCCGGCTCGACGGTGACCACGTGGCCGGTCACGAGTGTATCGGTCGAGCTGGCCGCCACCGAGGGTGCCTCGTGGATGTCCAGGCCGACCCCGTGTCCGGTGCCGTGGACGAAGCGGTCGGCCCAGCCGGACCCGCTGATCACCTCCCGGCAGGCGGCGTCCACCGAGGCGCAGCTCACCCCGGCCCGCACCGCTGCCACCCCGGCGGCCTGCGACTCGAGCACGACCGCCACCGCCCGTCGCATCTGGGCGTCGGCCACCCCGTCGACCCAGACGGTCCGGGTCATGTCCGAGCAGTAGCCGTCCACCGTGGCGCCGAAGTCGAGCACGACCGGCTCGTCCCGCCCGATCACCCGGGACCCGGGGCGGTGGTGGGGCTTGGCCCCGTTGGGGCCCGACGCCACGATGGTCTCGAACGACGGGCCGCTGGCCCCGAGCTCGCGCATGGTGAAGTCCAGCAGCCGGGCGAACTCCGCCTCGGTGGGCCCGTGGGCCAGGCGGGGGCGCACCTGCTCCAGGGCCTGGTCGGCGATGCGGGCGGCCTCGGCCATCCGGTCGAGCTCGCCGGGGTCCTTCACCCGGCGCAGCTCCTCGACCAGGCCCACGGTCGGCACGAGGGGCAGGCCCGGGAACCACTCCGATTCCAGCGCCCGCTGCCGGGCCCAGCTGATGTGGGCCGCTTCGAGGGCCAGCGAGTCGATCCCGGCCGCTCCCACCAGGGCGGCGGCCCGGTCCCGCTGCCCGGTGCCGGGAGCCACCTCGACCGACACGGCGGCCCCGCTGGCGGCGATCTGCTCCGCGGCCTGGCTCTCGTAGCGGCCGTCGGTGATGAGCGTCGCCTGCCCGGCCAGCACGAACAGCATGCCCGCCGACCCGGTGAAGCCGGTCAGGTACCTGACGTTGGTCAGGTTGGTGACCAGGAGCGCCGGCGTTTCGTCCTCCTCCAGCTTCCGGCGCAAACGACCCAACCTGGCGGCGACCTGCATGTCTCGGAGAACCACGGCGGTTTACAGTACCCCGGTGACCTGCGAGGACCCGTCTTGACCGCCCTGCTGCTGGTCGCCGCCGCCCTCTACGGG